>CAMWMM010000003.1 GCA_947175285.1 uncultured Lachnospiraceae bacterium | reverse complement strand
CATTGGCTTTCCCGCACAAATGCAACCCTCTGGAAATTCTGGATCTGGCATTCACCGGCATACGGGATTTGGGGGAGTTGAGCCATTGTTGCGCCTGATCGCTGACATTATATGGAAATCCAAATCTGACAGGGCTTGAAGCGATTGCCACCATGAAAAAACTCACCAATCCTGCTTTAGATCTGGAAACCGCTCGGCAATATGACATTCCTGCGCTTATGCCCCAGTTTACGGAATATGCCTGCTATGGAAATCATGTTTTATACGTGTGTCCAGAGAAGTATTTTGATATCTAAATTATTTACATTGTATTTATATTGTAAATTCTGTATGATATACTATTTCTCATACAGGGAGGTGTTATAATGGCGACAGTGCAGACACAATAAGAATTGATGAGGATTTAAAAAAGATACAACAGCAATCTTTGCGGCATTGGGGCTGGATATGTCTACTGCAGTGAATATGTTTAATAGATTAAGCTAATACTTTATTGTAACACATGTATAACAATGAGTTTTTTTAATAGAAAATATATTTCCTTAAATACCGATTCTTTTGGCAATAATTTTGACGGATACAATATGATACGGGAAAGCCAGGAGTATTCACGTTTATTTGGCGGTAAACTAACAGACGAAACCTTTCAGCATATGGTAAAAAATATCGGGAATTAGAAGCAGCAGGTAGTGACAAAAGAAGCAGATCACAAACTGCAGTATGCTCCAGAATTGACGGACAACAGCACCTATCAGCTTATGCTCAGTTATGTCAATTCTGATGAACTGACAGGATTTTATGAGAGATGGCAGCAGGCAATTGAGAAATTTCTAGAAGTCGCGGGCAGGAAGAGGACGAAAAAAGTATTTGATGCAAATCGAACAAAATGTACAAAAGCCTTTTCGTTATGAGTGGACAAAAGGCTGGTCATTAGTTCTTTCAAGTATCGTTGGTGAGTTTGGTATTGTTATAGCAATATTTCTTGCCATTGTCCTTTCGTCACTCTTTGCGGGAGAGCAGCATGAAAAGACATATGTTCTAATACTGGCGGCAAAAAATGGTGACTTAAGGTTTAATTTCCGTGTTGGAGATACCAGCTGTATCCTTTAAAAAATAAGCATTGTGTCTGATTGTGAAAGATGGGAGAAAGTGTCTGTTGGAACCATTGTTGTATCTCTTCCTCCTTTCTTTCCGCTCCCTCAATTTTGGTATTTACATTGGATTGAATCATCATAAATTCTATAAAAGATTTCAGATCAAAAGAGTATTTCATTTTCAAATTAATCTGATCAACCATGCGGAATCCATATGGTGCGACGTCTTCACCGTTCCACACAGATTCATTACGGTATGGTTTTGGAAATTCAATTAAGTACTGGTTATGCCACCAGTCTGTGTATGCTGGATTTCCCTGCATGGTATCCGAAATTGTAAAATCATAGATCAGTAAATAACCATTTTGGCGGACCATTTTGTTCATATTGGATAAAAAGATGTTCCTGTCGATCCATTGAATGGCACCTGCTGCTGTGACAATGTCAACTTTCTTATTTTCCAGCGATAGGTTTTCTGCACTGCTGACAAGATAGGTTATATTTTCGTCCTGTGCGCAGACTTCTTTTGCAACATTGATCATCTCGGGAGAGATATCTGTACCGATCACGTTTGTGCAGATATCTTTCAATGCTTTTGTTGATAGACCAGCTCCGCAACCGATATCCAGTCCTAATGCAAATCGCTGACTGCCAGTGTCAGTCTGAAATTTTTCAATGACCTGCTTGTGCAAGTAAGGTCTGTTTTTATATCCTTCAGCAATGCGTTTAAAATCAAAATCTGTATTTTTCATTTGTTTTTATCCTCGTTAAACATTGTAATGAAACCACTATGGGTGATCTTATGTATAATTTATGCTTTGATACCTGCCAGGCATTTGTGGCTCTTCGTTAGTTTGTGTGGATAGTTAAATAACTACACCCATTTTAAATTTTGAAAAAGTATCCTAAATTGATTTCAAAACTACTAAATTCATGGGATTTATCATCCAAAGAAATCAAACAAGTATATAAACTTTCGATCAAATTTTTAGATTTGGATTGAAAGCATGCTCCTGTTTGTCTAACTAACAATTCTTGTAATTATAATAAAATAGTTATACAGCGTCAGAGCGTATATTGAGGACAGGCATTGACGGGCAGAAAATTCAACGACTTACTATCTATTACAAGTTCATAGGGGCACTGGAAACCCTTGAATAATGGATATTTTCTAAGTCACCTATCCCAACTATCCAACAGATATTGGAAAAGAGGGCGATTTATTCTGTCTACTATTGCTGGTGGGATTAGGACTAAAATCCTTTATTGTGAAGATCATTGACGATATCGATATAGAGATCCGTGATATCGCGGATTCCTTCGCCCCGCTTACGGGTAAATCTTCGCCTGCGCAGATCCACCTCATCGCAATGGGATATTCCTCTGTTTGAGCAGCTGGTGACGATACCACGGAAGTTTGTCCACGCGACAGCTCTCGGTGCGAGCAGGCCATCGTTTGGACCTTCAAAGAATCTTACCACTGTAGCAGGTACAAACATGAACATATCGCTCCAGACATGTTTCATGACAAATGCATAGCTCTGATAATACACTCCCGGCGCATCTGGATTATTTCGGTTAAATTCTTCTGCTTCAGCTGTTGTAAAGATTTTGAAGACTTCATATGCATTTGGATTTTTGTCTCCGCAGATTCTAAGCCAGATATCCCAGCAGCCTGCCGCAAATTTTACCATAAACTCAGGAAGTTGGAGCAGTTTATCCACGGTCAAGGAACCGTGATGTGGTGTGCTGATCGTTGTGAGGGAGGCAATGTACTTGGACATTTTCAATGTGGAAATAGCATATCTTATGTCGAGACCACCTTTAGAATGTGCGATCACATTGAGTTTGGGCGCACCTGTTTCCTCTATGATTTCTCTTATTTTTTGGGCCAAAAAAGCGCCGTTTGACGCAACAGTTCCATTGCTGTCCTGATTTCCATAATAAATCTTACAGCCGTTTTCCTCTAATTTTGCTGGAATCCTTCCCCAGTAATTGATATATTTGTTGTCTCTATATCCCATACCATGCACTAACAATACAGGGTATTTTAGTTCTTTCCTCATGTGTTTTTTCTCCTGACATTAAAATATCAATCTCTTGCTGCATCAAGTGTAACACCTGCTTTGCTGTAGGTCAAGCAGACATAAAATATACATATTATTTTAAGATAGTTCCGTTACTGTTCACGCCTATGTGGGATTCTGGAACAATTTTGGGTATTGTTGGCGTAAACAGCAACATTTATGCGCACAAAATGCCAAAGGGAAAAAGCTAAAGGGAAAAAGCTAAAGCTTTTAGCATTTTGGCGCTCGATTCCCACTACTTTGATGGGGGAGTGAACAGTAACCAAAAATGTATGTGTCTCACAATCAAATTGACATCTCTGCTATATTTTGTTAGAATATAACAGTAATCGATGTTAATTGGCTAAAAATACATAATTATGTTCGCAATATATTGTCTAATTTATCTAATATTTTGTTATTCAAAAAAATTTTGTAGTATTTCATGCAAAAATATCTATAATCTGTGATTATATGCAACTAAAATTGCACAAATACCATAAAGACTATGATTTCAGCGATCATTAATTTCTATTGAGTCTCATTTTTGTTCCTTTCATTTTGTATTTCTAAGACAATTTCATCAAAAGAAATGGGTGTATAATGGATCCTCTCCACCGATACACAATAATGCTGATTGCTGTATGTCTTGAAAATTGGGGAGTTGTGCACATGGCCAAACAGATTGGCATACGGCATATTTGTATTTACATACAATGGTTCATGCGACAATATCCAAAAACCTTTTATGATAATCGGATAATCGTAGACTTCTTCAAAACCACAATCACGATAATATTGGTTCGTTCTTATGTCATGATTTCCCTTGACGAGAAATTTTTTTCCATTCAACTGCTCTAAAAACAATGCTTCCTGACCATCTGCGCCAAAATCCCCTAAAACGTATACTTCATCCTCTTTATTGACACGCTCATTCCAGCGTCGTACTAACGCCCTGTTCATTTCTATGACGCTCTCGAATGGTCTGTTCTCATACAATCTTATATTTTCTTCCGAAAAATGTGTGTCTGCAATAAAATAGATCATCCATTCCACCTCCATATTCCTACAGTTCCTAACCATACTATACACGTTTTCCCTGTTTTCCACAATCATAAAACACTTCCAAAACGGACCAAATCCCCATTCTATGAAAATCTGGATTATTAAACGATCAAATAACTACCATGTAGTGTCAAACGGTTTATGAAAAAACTGCCCTCTTTCTGCCTCTTAGAGACCATTATATTTGTGCTTCGCAAATCCCTGTCAAGCCTGAAATTAACAGGCTTTCAGCCCGGGCTTGACAGAGATTTGGAAGCAAAATAACTGGTCACTAAGAGGTAGAAAGATGGGTAAAGGCACTGAGAGGCTGAAACCATTGAATCTACCGGGGTTGATGCAATTTTGAGGTATTAGACTTGACACTACCGACTCATAGTGGGAGGGGATTTTTATGAAAAGAATATCTTTAAACAGAAACCAAATCAAATATCTGGTTATTATAGCGATGCTGATCGACCATATTGCATGGGCATTTGTGCCAATGAACACAGTGTTGGACCAAGTTATGCATTTTATCGGACGGCTTACTGGGCCAACAATGGCATATTTTCTGGCAGAAGGTTATCTTCATACAAGAAATGTAAAAAAATATGCGGCGCGGCTGGGAATTTTCGCCCTGCTGTCATGGATTCCTTTTATTTTCTTTGAATACGGAACATTGCCAATTACTATAATTGAAGGAAAACCGATCAGAGGAATATTTCTATATCTTTCTTCAAAGAAAATAACAATTGCCTTTTATCCATTCTTTTGTGTAATATATACACTGCTGCTCAGCCTTCTGGCGATCTGGCTCTGGGACAAGGGACGCTGCCCGAAGCGGTGCAAGGTGTTCGGTATCATTGGAATATGTATCTTATCCACGCCAGGCGACTGGCCAGTGTTTGACGTACTCTTTGCACTGTATTTCTTTATCTATCGGGAACAACCCAAATACCCTTGTTCGGTACATATGCCTCCTGTTCGCTTTTATCATATGCGAAATATCCAAGATGTATCAGGATTGTGATGACTTGGTCCTTATCCACAAAGGTGTGCATATCGTTCCTGCATCCAGCCACATTGACGTGGATTCTGTTTCCTGACAGCATTTCGATCACTGCCTCGCGAAGACCATCGAAATTCCAGTTGATCAGCTCCCCGATGTCCTCGTAAGTACCAGTCTCTGTCCAAAACTGCCCAAAATCGTCCTCCGCAATGGCTCTCACTACCGACAATGGATTGTAGATTGCCCTGCCATTGATGTTGTAGCCGTTATACCATTCCTAGAAAACATTATAATTAAAGAAAACAGAAAGAAGTCCCTCGCATCAAAGCTGTGCTGAAACGAATTTCCAGTGATTATGATTTTCTACAGTTCCTTACCTGGGATCTGATACGGCAGAGAGTTGAGGAATATAAGAATTTGGATATTTTAGTGTGCTGATTTATCTCAAAATTATTGACATACGCGCAAGAAGAACCTCTATGATAAAATGATAGAGGCTCTTTTTGACTAATTGGCTGTGTGATATAAGTGATAGAAAGGAATGTTTGTCTGAACAAACTTCTGTTATATATTACTTACATTAATAAGTTAGCATATCCTAACTGATATGTCAAGCTATTTTTGTTAATAAAGCTATTCTTTTTTATAAAAATTCATGGGGTGGAGCACTGAACAAAACAATGGCTTGCCGACACCCCATTGGAAGAAATGACAGACTTTTTCTCCAAAAGACTTGATGGCTAGAAAGCCTGCACCACTTTTTTCCTGATTCCAAGAGAAAGCCGTATCAGAAAATTACCTCAGTCTGAAGGAAGATGGTATCTTTCTTCTGGGAGACTACATTGCCTGCTGTGAGGAGGAGGAAATGCTTTTGCATAATACATATCTGGAAAAGCGAAAAAACTCTCTTTATTATGTTTCTAAAATAGATGCCGCGAGATAAATAGCAATACCATCTTCATCATTGCTGCCAATGACAAGATCCGCTTTTTGCTTGACAGCATCGATGGCATTACCCATTGCAATCCCTTTTCCGCACAACTCCAGCATTCCGATATCGGCATAATCGTCACCAAATGCCGTGATCTCTGCTGGTTCTATTCCGCTTACGGCACATACCTCCATAATCGCGTGCTCCTTTGTGACTGCCTTCCTTGTAAATTTGTACCAATATCCGTCCGAAAAACGGATACAATCGCACTCCTTCAACAATTCCTGTAATTCCTTTGCCTGCGCATCGTCAAAGATTTCTACGCACATTTTCAGGGAACTTTCCCCAAAATCCCGAAAATCCGTATAAATGCTGTCTCCCCAGCTCTGATCCTGCTCCTTGGGATCAATCTTGTAATTCCAGTAATGCGCATCTATAGTATCAATAGTAATCTCACAATCAGCACCGCATACATTTCTGGCTGCTGCTATCATCTGCCGTGTTTCCTCCGCCGAAAACGCAGCTTTATAGATGTATTCGCCACGATATTTTACAAGCGCACCGCCGCTTGCAATCAGCACATCAGGCTTCAGTTCATCGATAAATGACAGCGCATTCTGCTCCCCTCTTGAGGTAGATACACCGATCAATATGCCCTTTTTTCTGCATTCCTGCAGTGTTATCAACGTCCTTTGTGAGATGGTTTTATCGCTGCCAAGCAGTGTGCCATCTAAGTCAAATAAAAGTAGTTTTATGTTGCCCTCCTTTCCGGCTGTGGCCTGTATGATTTTATTTTTAGTCTTTCTACTGGCATAAAAATACTCCTTTTTGATAAAAATTGTCAAGTACTAATTCTTACCAAAAAGGAGAGCGTTTTATCCAATAACACTAACTATTTTTCACTACCAGTTAATTTGGTCCCCCTCAATTGATGCTATTATAATACCAACCTTTATTTTTTAAAAGATCACTATGTGTTCCACTTTCAATGATCTTTCCTTTATTTAAAACATAAATCCGATCCACATTATGAATAGATGCTAACCTATGGGAAACAATAATTTGTGTTTTATTTATTGCCTTTAAGTTATCATAAATTTTCTTTTCAGTCATCTGATCAAGATTACTAGTTGCCTCATCAAGTATTAAAACTTCAGTATTACCGATTAAAGCCCTTGCAATAGCTAAACGCTGCTTCTGTCCACCCGAAACATTTTGACCACCTTCTCCTACAAGCGTATCTAATCCTAAAGGCATATTCTTGATTTCATCCTTTAACTCTGCAATTTCTAATGCATTCCAAATTTCATCATCTGAAAAGGCACCTGTTATATCAACATTTTTCCTAATACTTGCATTTAGGCACATTGGATTCTGAGTGACAATAGCGAACCACTTATAAATCTGTCCCCTCGATATCTCGGTTATCTCATAGTTATTTATATATATATTTCCCTGATCGATATCTACAGCTCCCAATAAAGTCTTTACCAAAGTTGATTTACCACTTCCTGATGAACCTACAATAGCAATTCGCTTTCCACGTTGAACATCCAACGATACATTGTTTAAAGCATAGTCATGTCCACCATTATAACGGTAAAATACCTCCTTCATTTTAATATTGTTAAACTCACCATCTATGGCATTCCCGTCATGATTTCTTTCTCTAAAATTCATCAGTTCCTTGTATCTGAGCAGTACCTCTCTTACACCATTAATACTTGGAAGCAACATTATAATAGTGTTAAACGGAGAAGTAAAATAACCCACCAGTGTCACAAAGGCTATAAGTGTTCCAACGGACATATTACCCTCATAAACGTCAAAACTTCCAAATATATAAATTGCCAATGGAAATCCCAAATTAACCATAGATGTGAAACAATTCATCATATTACCAACTCTTGTCTTTTCTTTAAACTTCGCAATTAACCATTGGTAATTATTTTGGAGATTTGTTTCGACAGCATTATCCATTCCCATACATTTTATTTCTACTATGTTTCCAAGCGTATCGATCAAGTCACCTTGCATTTTACTTTGTGAATAGATGTACTCCCGTGTCTTCAACAAATTCTTATTATTTAAAAATATCATTATGACAATTTGTATCGCAGCTATGGCAAATACAAATACCGTCAGTTTAACAGACATATAAAACATCACAACCATGCACACTAAGGAGGTAATCCCTTGTATTATAATGTTTGTCAAACCATTGGTAATAATATCATTTAACTGATTAGTATTATTAAATCGATTTCCAATTTCTCCTGCAGTATGCCACTCGAAAAAACTGACATCCATACGAAAAAGTTTAAAAAGCATATTTGAAGTCATTCGGTTATATAATTCCATATTAACTTTTAATAAAACCACCTGCCTCAACCAACTTATTCCCAAATAGGAAAATATGACCGCAAAAATAACACACATCATTTTAAATGCATTAGGTTGAATATCTTTAGATAAACTGTCTATCACATTCTGTACGATCATTGGAACACATAATGTTATAATCTGTGCCGATAACATTAAAACCATTGCTACCGATAGATCTTGTATCTTTAATTTGAGTTTAATTCCGCCCCGTTTTACCTTTTTTCTATTTGTTGTTGGAGTTATATATACCAGAATATCCTTATAGTTATTTTGTAATTCAGAAAATTCCAAAATATATTTCCCCTTTGCGGGATCCAGCACAACAAATTTTCCATTCTTTTTAATTTTTTCTACTACAATATAATGGCTGTCATTACACAAAATAGCCGGAAGTTTTTCAATTAGATTTTTCTGATCATACATATATTTGTAAGCCGCAAAGTTAAAACCATACTTTCCTGCAATTTTTTTCATTTGAGCTAATGATATTCCATCCCGGCCTATGAAAAAATCTGAACCGACATCCACTATATCAACATTACAGCAATAGTAATTAAAAATCATAGTCAGGCACGCTATTCCGCAATCCATTCTTCCTAATTGCGCAATAAACGGCATCTTCTTACGCCTATACATAAAGTCACCTCATCAGTATAGTGCTCCATCCAGACAGAAAATTGGAATGTGAACTGCATGGTTTGCAATTCTAATCTCTGACCAGATGGAGCACTAAATTTTATGAAAATCTATATAGCATCTATTCCAATGCCAAAATGCAAGGCAGATCTTTGTTCACATGTCTCAACAGTGAATATCCAATACCCGTAATTCCAAGCATAAATCCCAAATGTTCATAATTTGAAAGCAAGCCGCAATCCCAATAACTCGCTGAATCTTCTATCGCTTTTTGTAAAGAACATTCTATTTGCCTTTCCAATTTATAGTCGCTTGTGAACTTAGCATATTCATAAAGGATTTCCAAATTACCAACATTTCCATGACATAAGCATTGATTCTTTTTTCCACCATATTTCACCAAAGAAGTATATGCTTTTTCTATATCTGTTTTAATAATACTATTCATTTCTTCTGGAACCAATTGACGCATTTTTATTCTGGCCAACAATATTCCACCGGAACCATGACACCACGTTGCTGGATTTCTTCCAGCTTCTTCTCCTGTAGTTCCCCGAAAAAGACGGCGATCCACCCAATTGCCAATTTTTTCACTATACAAACTATCTTCTTCGTACAACGCATCTTTAGCCGCCTTTAGAAATTTCTTTTTTTTAGTCAACTCCCATAATTTTATTAAAGCTAGGACGATTCCACTTGCTCCATGTGAAAGACCCGCTAGTATAAAAGGCTGCCCGGGAATTCCCCATCCGATTCCAACATTGCCCTTTTGTGCTGCTGCCAATAACTTTTCCCCCGCATTTTCAGCGATTTCTAAATACATAGATTTATTTGTGAACTGATACAATTTTAAAAAGGTTATAATTGTTCCTGCCAGACCAGATACGATATCATTATCTATGGAATTCATATCATCGTTTTTAATCTGGTTTTCTATAACCTTAACCAGTTTTTCCGCCCGATCTAAATATTTGCCATCTGAGGTTATTTTAAATAATATTAGAAAAACATTTAATAAAGAACATTCTCCACTAAAATATCCACTTCCGTTTTCGTGACCAATTATGGAATCATATTCTAAAATTGATTTTATATACTCATCTAAAGAATTATCTACCGCATTACAAATATCACGGCATTCATTTCTACTATATGTTTCGCAAAAAGCATGCAGAAAAATAGCTATACCTCCGATACCGTTGTATAGGTCATAATTTAACGGAACAACATTCCACTTAATCTCTTCGATACCCACTAAAGATACACCTATCCACCCAACTTTGTCTCTATCTAAATTATATATTGCACTCTCTTCTAATTTTTTAACTATGCTTTTACATTGCTGAAATATACTTTGCTCCTTTAAAGATATCGACATTTCTTTTCCCAGCAGCCGTTTTACCTCTTGTTTTTTTTGTTCTCTTGCCTTTGATTCTTCTATATCATCTGTGGAGGTCACCGACAACACAATATATAATTTCTGTTGTAATAAATCGTGACTATCCATATTTTTCAATTTTTCCTCTGCTAATTCTATTGCACTCTTCTCAAAATATCCCTTTATACAATTACCATAACCGGAAAACAAATCTTTTCCACTCGAATTATAACTAAACATTGGAATATCATTATAAAGCATTTGCAATATTTCCTCTTCAATTGCCGTGCGCTCTTCTATACTGCTTATATTTCTATTCTTATATAATGTCATTAATATCATCTGTCTATGAGCACAATCTCCAAGAAAATCTGGATGTTTAGATATCGTAAGAAGCATTCCATAAATTTGTGTATCTCTTCGCAAATGTCTTAAACGCATATTCTTAAAAATATTATACTTACATCTAATTAAATCCTTATTTTCTAGTACAAATCTATATGTTTGCTCAAATCCCTCAAGAATGTAATCAACATAATATATAGGACGTTTCACATCCGTTTTCAAAATCGGTAAATTGTGTTTTTTTACTTCCTTAGGATAATTATAAACACATTTCATATCTGATCGCTTTGGATGAATGAGAACTGGAACCTTACGAGGATATTCTTTTCCCACATCATTAGACATACCGCTTAAATCTATAGTTTGATTTCCTTTTTTTCTTTTAAGATGCTGTGGTAATATCCCTTGTGCCATTACAGTACCACGAATTTCATTCAATGTAACTTCTGCTATGCGATGATGGTTAAAAGGTTCAGAATTTTTTAGTAATGTTTCCGCATCGATGACTATTGGAAAAGCTCCAGAAGCAATAATATTTTCATTATGTACATCATGAACATTGAGCATATAATTAACACATATAATCAAACCCAACCGTTTATAATACTCTTTTAGTTCATCTTCGGATATGCAGGGTATATGTTCAACAAATTCTTCCCAACCATACTCTCCTCGATCAAGAATTCGATAAGTTTTCATTTGTATGTTCGCTTTCTCACCCAACCATTGTAAAAAATCCTGATATCGATATTCTGCCTCTAGCGAATGAGGTTTATATACAAGTTTACAACCATCAGCATAAGTAATTACTGCAACTGATTTCCCATGCATATGTGAATCAGAACCACCTACTGTAAGTTGAAGAAATTCAGATGTATTGTAACCAAACTCACTATGTATAGCACTTTCATCTTTCTGATAATTTTCCAAAATTTCAGCATAAAACTGAACCGTATTTTCCAAAACGTCAATTAGCAAGCGAACTAGAGCAGGGTAAGCATTTAAAAGTTCCATAAAATATTCCTGGTCATTTAACCAGTTTTCAACATAATCTTTATACTCACTTTCCGGATCACTGCCTCTCAAGTTACCTTCACTCTTACATAAATTCATTTCGAGAATGAGCATTCTAATACTACAATCTGCCACCTTTTCCAAAATGTTCATTTCAAAATCTCTATTAATGACCTTTTGATTTCTACGGAACAACTTATTATTTTGACATTTACTTATTAGCATATTTTCTGCAATTTTTACAAAAGGAGTATAGAAACGACTACATACAAATCTTTCTTGCAAAGATTCATTTGTCCATATCAGATTATAATTCTTATACCGAACATCGCACAAACATTTCCAAATATAATTTTCTTGAAAATCTTTTAACGATGTATATGAACTTTCCACTAAAGCATTATCTATTCTGCCGTTAGAATTAACAACTTCATAAATTTCTTTCCCTAAAAGATCTTCCCAATATCGTCTTCTTTTATCATTTATATCTAAAGATTTTGACTGACAATAATTTCGTTCAAACATATAATTATAGTTTTCCACAATCATACTCCTCTCGTTGTTATCACATGTATCTGCTTTTGCCCTAAATAAAACATCTGCTTTTACTTTAAATCACTCTGAATTATTATTTATTATTGCTTTTTGTTATTATTTATAGTATCATTTCAGTGTTGTGCTAAGCTGGATGAACCTCTTACACCGCATATGTAAAAAGTTCTCCGCTTAGTCGCAGCAAAGAAAGTTTGCTGTTCCCTGACATTCTCCGGTAATAGTACAAAGGAATCCACAAGAATTTGCATTACTTACGTAATCAATGCCACCGGTAACCTTATCTAATTCAATTTCTGACAGTTCCTGCATAACATTACCTGCCGGATTCTCAAAAGTTGCTGTTCTTTCCATTGGATTTCTCATATTTTTTCTTGACATAAATGCTCCTTTCTGTAATCAAAGCAAAAGCAGATACAACTAATAACACGCTGCTTCTTTTTTGTACAGAATCCGATAGATCCCATACGACGCGAAACAAATTAGTGCTAAACTCACAGATGCAATCTTCCAATTTAAGACCTCCTCTGGGATCTGCCTGAAATGAATCATAACCAATCCCGCCGCGAGCGGATAAAAATTTACAAGTTCTCCATTGCTGATGAACACGACATATATACCCAGCATCGTGGACAGGATCGCTCCCCAGATATATGTTCCTTTCCTGCCAGATGTGATCAGAACAACCGGCAAGACTGCGATGACAATACAGATATGAACCACTACCATACATACAAAAGAGTATAATAGCATCTCTGGGTTGATCCCCTTACATCTGCACAGAGCACCCGCTGCGGTGCACAGTATCCATTCCGTGATTCCTAACAAAGTGCCAAATAAAAATAACAACACAATTTTAGCCTTTATGATCATTCTCCATTCGACTGGTATCATTAAGATGTTTTTCTGTGTATCTTCAACAGATTCCCTGTTTATGTAATATCCTCCCATCAAAGCGATCGCAAATGGCATCAGGAGCGTCACATTGTTCCAAATCACAGCCTCTTCCAGCACAGAAAACAACCGTTCTACGTTTGACATTACCAACATCTGGAAACAGGATATCACTACCGACAAAATAGCACATAATAATCCAACTACATTAATTTTTAGCCTTTTTAGTTTCTTTATTTCTAATGCCGTTGCTTTTAATATGGTCATGATTACTCACACCTCCTGATATTCATAAATAAATAAACTCATTCCTATTGACAAAACCATAATAAATATTAAAATCGCCCATCCAGTTAATTCCGCAAAATACAGGGCATCTATCCCATACTGAAGGTTCTGAGAATACTCAATAATTTGATATGGATATGTAACTCTATAGGCAATACAGATTGGCATATATATATTTAGACCATTTAGCATTGTCAATTGCCACGTAAAAAGAAAATTTATAATCAATAAGCAATTCGAAATAATAAGAGATAGCAGAAAGTTTTTTTTGAAAATAAACACAGCAACTAAGATGGGCGATGAAGCAAACAGAACCGCAATACCACTTATAGCCATTGAAATAAATCCTTTCATTGGATATACTGTTCCACCCGTTAAAAATCCTCCAATAATTCCTACACCCCAAACTAGTATGACAAATACAAAAGCAATTATAAATGCTGCACTGATTTTTACTAATAAAATCTTCCATTTTGATACGCCTGATAATAAAATGTTTTTCAATGTATCATTCTGTTCCTCAGTCTGCAGCAAAGCAACTAACGACATGATAAACAAGCATGGCATCACTAAAAAATTGCCAAAAAGTATATTCAATCCATTCAAATTTTTATAAACAAGATGCTGCTTCAAGCACAAAAAAGTATCCGCAATTGGCATAATTGCAGCAAGCAGCACCAGAACTCTGGTCATTCTTTGATTTTTAAATTTTTTTAGCTCATTCTGTAACAGCTTCACCAATGTCCATCCCCCCTGTAACGCGAATAAAATAACTTTCCAGGTTTTCCTCTATAACACCAACCTCTCTCACGCCAATCCCTGACGTAACAATATCTCTTACAAATTCTTCGATATTTATTTTAGAATCATAAATCAGCAGTTCGCCTTTGGCAGACAGCTTATATCTGGGGCTTTGATATTGATCTCTCAATATTTTGACAACGCCATCTGTATCGGACACCTGGAGCTTGATATACTTTTCTCTCTTTATACTTAATTCCTCTTTACTGCTCTCTTCTATCAATTTCCCTTTATCAATAATGCCGATATCATCCGCAAGCATTTCTATTTCCTGCAAAATATGACTGGATATTAAGATCGTTTTTCTTTGTTCATCACAAAGATTCTTAATAAACGCCCTCATCTCAGATATTCCTATCGGGTCCAGGCCATTTGTAGGTTCATCTAAAATCAAAATATCCGGATTATGCATAATAGCACAAGCTATGGCCAGTCTTTGCTTCATTCCTAAAGAATATTGTGAAAATATTTTTTTATCCCTGTAAGGAAGACCAACCTGCTCTAAGACATTCTTTATTTCTGCACTGCCTTTTCTTCCTGAATATTCAGAAAATATCTGAAGGTTTTCTCTTCCAGTAAGATTTGCGTAAAATCCTGGTGTTTCAATCGATGCTCCGATATGAGGTAAAATTTTCTTCTTTTCTTTTTGTATATCCTTTCCCAACACAAAAGCTTTTCCATCAGTGGGATTAATTAAGCCTAAAAGCATTTTCATTGTAGTCGTTTTTCCTGCCCCATTTCTCCCCAATAAGCCATATATTGTTCCTCTTCTTACATGAAGGTTTATATGATCAACAGATATTTGGGTGCCATATGCTTTTGTCAGACGTGTAGTTTCTATGACAGTTTCACTCATAATGTATACCAATCCTCCTCTTTTTTGTCCTCAATCGTTCTCACACCTTTTTGTATTAAAAAGCTTATGCCCTGTTTCATCGGATATTAATTGGAAATATTATTTAATTTTGTCGATTTTTGTATCTTTAATCATATCCCACAAGTCTTAAAACAGGTAATTTTGCACAAAATTAAACTAACTACCTGTTCACAATTATGCTTACGTTAATATAGAAGAAATAAAACCAGCAAAGTATACTTTTATAACCATAATTGTGCAAATTTACAAATGTGGGTCAAGTTAAGAGCAGAGCTGCGGGAAATTAACCCCTGAGAGATTAAAACGCATTTTCCAATGCAATATTCATATTATCATTTGTTAAATCATACCAACTGACATTAGCCTTTTCTTCCTGTAGACTCATAGCATTATTGAAGTCTTCTTCAGAACAGGGGGTACCATTTGCAAAATATTGAACCTCAAGTTCATTATTAGAATTGTACTGAGATTCACTATAATACAACTTATCAACCGTGAATCCATCCTTAGAAAATTCAAGTTTCCCTATTCCCGAGTCAGCAGCGCCGCCAGAAAATATGAATGTCCCATCTGTTTTCAAATTTATGAACTCCCTATAAGGCAATGTATACCCATAGACAGCTCCATCTTGATACCGAAGTATCTCAAATCCATAATCTGAGACTCCATTTATTTGCAACCAAAGCACAATTTCTTTTTCTCCATTGCTACTTAAATCTATAATCGAAAATTTAGTCGCTGCCACTGAGATACTCTCATCATCCGTAACAACCTCTTTTATGTCTTCGAGATTTATTTTCTTGTTCTGTAAATCCGTGCTTATAAAATCTCCATTATCTATAAGCACAGCTTTATAGCTTTCTTCCTCTGCAAGTGGTAACTGCTCCTCTTTTTCATTGTTATTTACATCTGTAGAAGCTTGCGGTTGCCCGTTACTTTCTTCCACAGAAACTTGTGGCTTATCGTTGCTTACTTCCACAGAATCCTGCGATTGTCCGTTACTTACTTCAGAGTATTGATTTTCATTATCCACATTAGTTGTAGAAGAATCATCCATCACTCCACTCTCACTTTTGGATTCTGCATTTTCTCCATTAAAGGTGCAAGAACAAAGCATACACATCAGTGCCGCTCCTAATAAAATCAGACATGTGTGTTTATACGCAATATTAAATTTCCTTTTCATATAAAATTATACTCCTTTTCATTCATAGGTATATTTAACCTACAATTTACCAAATTGGCATTAATCAATTCTGTTCTACTACATCCGCTAATTCTTACCTCTTTATTTCATTATCATCAATATTGCAATTTACTGCTCTCTTCTATCAATTTCCCTTTATCAATAATGCCGATATCATCCGCAAGCATTTCTATTTCCTGCAAAATATGACTGGATATTAAGATCGTTTTTCTTTGTTCATCACAAAGATTCTTAATAAACGCCCTCATCTCAGATATTCCTATCGGGTCCAGGCCATTTGTAGGTTCATCTAAAATCAAAATATCCGGATTATGCATAATAGCACAAGCTATGGCCAGTCTTTGCTTCATTCCTAAAGAATATTGTGAAAATATTTTTTTATCCCTGTAAGGAAGACCAACCTGCTCTAAGACATTCTTTATTTCTGCACTGCCTTTTCTTCCTGAATATTCAGAAAATATCTGAAGGTTTTCTCTTCCAGTAAGATTTGCGTAAAATCCTGGTGTTTCAATCGATGCTCCGATATGAGGTAAAATTTTCTTCTTTTCTTTTTGTATATCCTTTCCCAACACAAAAGCTTTTCCATCAGTGGGATTAATTAAACCTAAAAGCATCCTCCTTTTTTGTCCTCAATCGTTCTCACACCTTTTTTGCATTAAAAAGCTTCTGTCCTGTTTCATCGGATCTCAATTGGAAATATTATTTAATTTTGTCGATTTTAATATCTTTAATCATATCATGTCCACACCAAAAAGATTATGACGTTTTCATCAAATAAAATTTGAATAAAACGTCATAATCTTTTTTGGATATGCATTTTATTATATTGTTGTAAGTAATAACCCAAAATAAATTTAAGGAGGAATTGGAAGCATGAAAAAATTGATTGTCACCCTATTAACATTATGTATGGTTGCAGTTGTTGTTCCACCGGTATCGAATGGAGATAATAGCGAAGATTCCGGGATAAGTACGTACGCATATTATTATCGATTAGATAACAATTAATCAATTTCTTTATGGAACTTATCCTGATATGCTTTCTGCAATATACCCAGATCATTTATCTTACCATACAGAGCATTCAGATAATATCCATGTCTAAGATATAATTCTTCTATGACTGGCAAACCTTGTTTACCGTATACAAGAGACAGGTTTGCCAGAATGTCTCCCACCGTATCTCCCCGGCAACATTCCAAACTGTGATGCAATCCCTCCACTCCAATTTCTTTTGCTCTTTCCAACTCATCATGTTCCTCCAGAAAACCTGCATAATTTATATATAGGGTCAAGCCCGGAACAGCATGATACCGCATTACCACCCTGCTTCTTTTATAGCATTGTATCAATTCCTCATAAATCTGAAGTGCTTCTTCTATTCTGCCATTTCGTCTCAGATTAACCGCTATGTAATTCCATATTGTATATTCTATCCGGAATGGTACACGATAGATCCGCTTATCCGAACCAACAGACGGCATCGTCAGATGCAGCAATTCCAATAACTGCTGGTTTGCCTGTTCGTATGGTAATCTGCCTTGTGTCACCTGTTCCAGAATATGCCCCTTTCCAATAAATTGTCTGTTCACAGGTCTAGTCATATCCAACTCTTTTTCGATTTCACCGAGCAGCTTCGTTGCCTCATCCTGCCTGCCTTTTGAAAAACACTGGTTATACTGTCTCACCTTTTCATACAATTCATAATCAGCCGCCTCGATAAACCCATAATAACTCTCCCGCTCCATACCCATTCTCTTCAATAGCTGATAGAGTTTCTTTTTATTGGGCGTTCTCCCTTTCTCGATCCGGGACAGCGTCTCCTGTGTACAGATATCCGCGCTGAGTTCCTCCTGCGAAAGCCCCCGTGCCTCCCGCAGATCCCTCACCAGTTCATTGGTAATGATGAACTCTCCCTGAAAGCTGCTTTTCATAAACACCGCCACCATGTTGGATTCCAGATGCACTCCCGCTGCTTCGTATATAAACGCGACTGCTTCCCGGTACTTCCTGCACCGTGTCAGTTCCGCCTGCCTGCCCAGTTTTCCAAAACACGTTTCCTCCAACTTCAGCATTTCCCACATGGGACTCAGGGAGCCGTTTTCTATGAGGGATTCCTTCCCTCTCCTGCACATGGCATATGCTTCCTCCACCCTGCCCTGCCCCAGATAAAGCTGCCCCAGCAGCCATGCACAGTGCGGATAGACTTTGACCTGCTCCTCCGTGTCCGTATAGTGCTGCAGGATATACCAGCCAAGCTGCTCCAGATGCATCGTAAGTCCGTCCATATTTCCGAGTTTCCACTGACAGTATGCGATCACTAAGATGATTCTGATCTCCTGATTGCAGAGGCGCTGTTTAATCTGAACTTTCTGCCTCCAGTCTCCCGGCAGCGTCCACGCAAGTGCCTGTTCCATCCCATACAGACAGGACGCATAATCCTTCTCCCGCACGTACTTTTCCATGGCATTCATCGCAGTCATATATTGCTTGTGGATCGGACGTTTTTTGTCATTATACTTACCATAGCTGTCCATCAGTTTAACCAGTGTATTGCTGTCCCACTCCTCGATACTGTGTTCGATTTCCGTCCGGTATGAGATGGACTCATACTCACTGACCGACACGGCAAGTTCCAATTTGTCCAAGGACTTTCCCAGACGTTCGAACAGCGCCTGCAGTGTAAAGTAATCGATCTCCTGCTCCCCACACTCCACCCTGCACAGCTCAGTCATATCTATAATCCCATCCGCTATATTCTTCTGTTTCTCACCCATTTTCTCACGCTCTTTGCAGAGCATGATGCCCAATTCCTGTATCATAGTTTTTCTCCTTTGTATACAGTATATCGCACCTTTTATATAATAGAAATTCTATCGTGGCAGAATGAGATTGTCAATTACCTCACATATTTTTATGAATTACAGTTGCGCGGAGATTGCATTTTATATATACTGTAACTATTCGTAAGGAAATGTTCAGAAATTATTTATGACAAGAACGCCGTATATGCTTTGCAATATGCAATCGGAGAAATAGACAAGTCAAGATGCATAGGTTATTTTTGAACAGTTCCGAAACCGTTACAGCTATTCAATTATTTTAATAAAGTATCTTGTTTGATATGGGAGACAAATTATCATAAAGATTCGCTTTTTATGGGGGAAATATTAAATGAATGACAAATTTCCAAAACAGATTGGCAGAAAAATAATCTACGAAAGCGGCTGGATCTGTCTATATGCGGATCAAGTGGAAATGCCGGACGGGCGTGTCTTAGATTCTTACCATAAACTCCACTATCCTCATGAATCTGCATGTGTAGTAATTGTAAATGACCAAGATGAAATATTACTGATTCAGTCAAAACGTTATATTACTTCCCGTCTGGAGTGGGAAATCCCAGCCGGAAGAATTGAGGCTGATGAAACACCAGAAGAAGCTGCCAGAAGAGAATGTATGGAAGAAACCGGATGTACACTGAAGGATTTGACCTATTTGTGCTTAAATAATCCGTGTAATGGAATGTCTGATTTAAAAATGCATGTCTTTGGTGCCAGAGTGGAAAATGAAAGATCTGCGTTTGACGAGAATGAAGTTCTAAACAAAAAATGGGTGCCTAAGAGCGAAGTTCTGAATATGCTCAGAGACAATGAGATTCAATGCGGAGTTTCCATGCTGGCACTCTTATATGCTTTTCAATTTTATCATTGAAATTACAAGGATTACTATAATGAATATAATTAAGAAAGGTTTCTAACAATGAGTATTTTAAACGTCGAAAATCTCTCCCACGGTTTCGGCGACAGGACGATTTTTACAAATGTGTCCTTCCGCCTCCTAAAGGGGGAGCATATTGGTTTGGTGGGTGCCAACGGTGAAGGCAAATCCACTTTTATGAATATCATCACCGGCAAGCTGATGCCGGACGAAGGCAAAATTGAGTGGTCCAAAAACGTGCGCGTAGGTTATCTTGACCAGCATACTGTCCTTAAAAAAGGAATGTCAGTGAAAGATGTACTCGCCGCTGCTTTTGACTTCTTATATGAGATGGAGAGCCGCATGAATGAGATCTGCGACAAGATGGGCGAGGCTTCCGAGTCGGAGCTTGATGCTTACATGGAAGAGCTTGGCACGATACAGGAACTCCTTGACCAGCACGACTTTTATATGATCGATGCCAAGATCGAGGAAGTCGCAAGGGCGCTCGGTATCATGGAAGTTGGACTTGACACAGATGTCACTGATTTAAGCGGCGGGCAGCGAACAAAAATCCTGCTCGGAAAGCTCTTGCTGGAAAAGCCGGATATTCTGCTCTTGGACGAGCCCACGAACTATCTCGATGCCAATCATATTGAATGGCTGAAGCGCTATCTTCAGGGATATGAAAACGCATTTATATTAATCTCGCATGACATTCCTTTTCTCAACAGTGTCATCAATATTATTTATCATATGGATCATGCCGAGCTGACGCGCTATGTTGGGGATTACGACAAATTTCAGGAAGTCTATGCCATGAAAAAGGCACAGCTTGAGGCCGCCTATAATAAGCAGCAGAAGGAAATCGCAGATTTGAAGGATTTTGTTGCCAGAAACAAGGCGCGTGTTGCCACGCGGAATATGGCGATGTCACGCCAGAAAAAACTAGATAAGATGGATATGATCGAGCTTGCGGCGGAAAAGCCAAAGCCGGAATTCCGCTTTAGGGAAGCAAGGACGAGCGGAAGGTATATCTTCACGACGAAAAGCCTTGTCATCGGTTACGATGAAGCGCTGTCAAAACCGCTAGATATTGCGATGGAGCGCGGGCAGAAAATCGTGCTTACGGGTGCAAACGGCATCGGCAAAACGACGCTTTTAAAAAGTATCTTAGGTTTGATTCGTCCTTTAAATGGCGGCGTAGAGCTTGGGGATTATCTGGAAATTGGATATTTTGAACAAGAGATGGACCAGTCTGTCACCACGACTTGTATCGAGGAACTCTGGAATGAATTTCCCTCGATGACACAGTACGAAGTGCGGTCTGCCCTCGCAAAGTGCGGGCTCACGACCAAGCACATTGAGAGCAAGGTAAAGGTATTAAGCGGCGGCGAGCAGGCAAAGGTAAGACTATGCAAGCTCATCAATAAACCGACGAATATTTTACTTCTGGATGAGCCGACAAACCATCTCGATGTCGATGCAAAATCAGAATTAAAACGCGCCCTGACAGAGTACAAGGGCAGTATCTTAATGGTCTGCCATGAACCCGAATTTTACGACGGACTCGCCACTGATCTTTGGGACTGCTCGCAGTGGAGTACGCGGCTCTAGGGCATTTTTCCCTAGAGCGCAGTCAGCCACAACACCGCAGTCGATATCATAATTTGTATGATTGCGAACTTGAATACAGTCTGTGCATTAGACCAGCCCATATTTTTGCGCACATGATCGTGAAGCGGCGTCCGCACCTTTGTGAGTATCTTAATGTGCAAAAAGCGCAGCAATGATACCTTCAAAAGCCCGATTCCGCCGTCCACCATCAGCACAAATGCAACCAACAGATACAGGAATGGACACCCAGCTTTCATAATGGAAATAGCAATAAACAGTCCCATCGCCCTCGAACCGGCATCTCCCATCAGCAGCAGGCTTGGTGTAGCGTTAAACCACAGATAGCCAAGAATACATGCAATAAACAGTAAAATCGTGTAGGAAAATCCTGTCGCAGTCCCTGCCCTGTTCATGATCATATAGATGGTAAACAGTGTTATACTCGTAAGTGTTCCCGACAAGCCGTCGACTCCGTCTGCGCAGTTTGTCACATTGATGGATCCCCACACAAGAACCACAGCAAGCGCGCCATACAGTAAAGGGTGAAGGGTTATGACCTGCCCTGTCAGCGCAATCGTCACATCACTTCCATTGAAGTTCACGATTGTCACCGCGGTCATAATGGCAATCACGAGATCCAGGAGACCTTTGCGCAGTTCTCCCCACGACACCTTCGCACAATCGTCAAGATAACCTGTCATCATTGCCGCAACCGTCAGAATCAGATAGATTGTTATTTCCCTGTCCATACTCCCAAAGATAAGTACAGACAGCACAAATACAAGAATAAAGACAAAGCCTGCACCGCGCGGTTTTCCTGCGGAGAGACCGCCGTCATGCGCAAACTCCCGCCCGTGATCCCTCGGGAGTTTATTCATTCCGACCGCCAGCAAAAGACTTGTCATCAGATATGCAAAAGCTACACCCAAAAAGCCTAAAAATGCATATTGTGATACGTCCAGAAATTTATTAATCATATTTTCCTATCTCCTTTTCCGCACCGCTGGTAAACCGCTTTCAGCGGCACTCTTTATTCTGCCATCTCGAACTGACTATTATATAACTTCGCATAAAATCCGTCTTCCTTGTTTAAGAGTGTCTCATGATTGCCCTGTTCAATGATATTTCCGTCCTTCATGACGAGGATAATGTCCGCCTCGCGAATCGTCGAAAGTCTGTGTGCCACGATAAAGCTCGTTCTTCCCTTCATCATCGTGTTAAACGCCTGTGAGATCTTAATTTCCGTGCGCGTGTCAATCGAGGAAGTCGCTTCGTCGAGAATCAACATCGGCGGTAAGCAGAGCATCACACGCGTAATACACAAAAGCTGCTTCTGTCCCTGTGAGAGACTGCCGCCGTCCTCTGTGATAACCGTGTCATATCCCTTCGGCAGACGCTTGATAAAACTGTGCGCATGTGCTGCCTTCGCGGCTGCGGCAATTTCCTCGTCTGTCGCATCCGGCTTGCCCATCACAATATTTTCCCGAATCGTTCCCGCGTGGAGCCATGTCTCCTGCAGTACCATTCCAAAACTATTGCGCAGACTCTTTCGCGTCATGTCTCTGATGTCCACTCCGTCAATCCGGATACTTCCACTATTAACATCATAGAACCGCATCAGCAAATTTATGACAGTTGTTTTTCCGCAGCCTGTCGGTCCTACGATTGCAACGCGCTGACCAGACTTCACTTCAAGGTTAAAATTCCGTATCAGTTTCTGCTCTGGATTGTACGAGAAGTTGACATTCTGCATCGTGATATTGCCTTTTGGCGCCGTCAGAACCGCTGCATTCTCAGCCTCTGGAATCTGCGGCTCTTCCTCAATAAATTCGAATACCCTGCCAGCACACGCAAGTGCCGTCTGAAGCTCCGTCACCACGCCGGAGATCTCATTAAAGGGCTTTGTATACTGATTTGCATAGCTCAAAAAGCTGGTTAGCTGTCCGACACTGATGCGCCCTCTGATGGCAAGAAACGCACCAAGGATTCCCACGCCCGCATAGACAAGACTATTGACAAAACGTGTACAGGGATTGGTCAATGAAGAAAAGAAAATTGCCTTCACACTCGCCTTTTCCAATCTGCCATTGATCTCCTCAAACTGCTCCATAACCTGCGGCTCATGGTTAAATGCCTTCACAACCTTTTCATTTCCGATCATCTCGTCAATCAATGCGGTCTGCTCTCCTCTTGTCTCCGACTGGAGCTTTGACATGCTGAACGTCCGCTTCGCAATAAAACCTGCGATAAAAAATGACAACGGTGTCAGAATTACGACGACAATCGTGGTGGATACATTGATGGAAAACATGAAAATCAATGTTCCAATGATTGTCACCACACCTGTGAAAAGCTGTGTAAATCCCAGAAGCAGACCATCAGAAAACTGATCTACATCTGCTATAATACGACTAACAATGTCACCATGTGAATGACCGTCGATGTATTTGAGGGGAAGTATCTGCAATTTTTTAAATGCCTCATCGCGCACATCACGCACCACTTGATAGGCAATCTTGTTGTTACAAGTGTTCATAAGCCACTGCACTGCAGCCGTGATGACGATGATGACCGCCATCTCCTTTAGTATTACCCAGATTCCATCAAAATCTACCGCGCCAGGACCAAGAATGCAATCCACCGCCTGACCTGTCAGAATCGGTATATATAATGTAAGTATTACCGAAATTGCCGCAAGTACAATGGATAGGAACAGAAATATTTTATATTTTCCGATGTGGTCCAGCACTTTCTTTAAAATTTCTTTATTTGATTTATTATCTTTCATAATCAGAGCCTCCAAAAACCGCAGCCTTTGCCTTTTTATCCGGAAACTGAGAATAGTATATTTCCTGATAAATCTGATTGTCTGCAAGCAATTCCTCATGTGTGCCAATTCCTGCAACCGCACCATCGTCCATTACTACTATTTTATCAGCATATTGTATGGATGATGCACGCTGAGACACAATTATGACAGTCATGTCATTTTTCATGCCCTTGATCGCCGCACGCAGCTTTGCATCTGTGGC
This sequence comes from uncultured Lachnospiraceae bacterium, assembly GCA_947175285.1. Next base: position 16,090 of record CAMWMM010000003.1, on the reverse strand, counting down.
AAAATCAAGTGCTGAAGCACTGTCATCGAGAATCAGTATCTGCGGGCGCCTCACGATAGCGCGCGCGATAGTAAGCCTCTGTTTCTGACCACCGGAAAGATTCTTGCCGCCCTGTGCGATCATAAAGTCAAGCCTGCCATCTTTTGTGTCGACAAACTCTTTTGCCTGCGAGATACGCAGTGCATCTTCGATATCTTCATTTGATGCATTTTCATTTCCCCACAAAAGATTTTCCCGGATTGTCCCTTTGAACAAAACTGCCTTCTGGGGAACGACACCGATCTTTTCCCGCAACGCGGAAATCTCATAGTCCCTGACCGGAAAACCATCCACGATTACGTGCCCCCTTGTCGCATCGTAAAAGCGCGGAATCAGGTTCACGACAGAAGTCTTTCCTGAGCCAGTACCGCCGATGATACCAATCGTTTCACCCTTTTGTATGACAAAATCGATATCTGTGAGTGATTCACCACCACCACCCTTATAAGTAAGGCTTACATGGTCAAAGATAACCGCCGCATTCCCTTCATCGATCTCCTCATTTATGACATTTATGTCATTTTTCTCCAAAGTACCGCCGCTCATGCTGGAAGTGATGGCAAAAATGCTTTCCACACGTTTTGCACAGGCGAGCGCTTTCGTGAGTTGAATGATGAGGTTTGCCATTTTCACAAGTTCGACAAGAATCTGTGACATATAATTCACCAGAGCAACAACCTCGCCCTGCGTGATGATCCCGCTGTCTACGCGGACTGCCCCCGTCCACAAAAGCACGACAAGCGCTATATTGATAATGATATATGTCACTGGATTCATCGCCGCCGAAATCTTGCCAACGAAAACCTGTGTGTTAAGCAGCAGCTCATTTTCCTGCTCAAAATTGGTGGTCTCCGACTCCTCGTTACAGAAGGCGCGGATTACACGTGCACCTGCTAGGTTTTCACGCGTTCTGCCAAGAATCTTGTCCAGTGCTGTCTGTACCTTTTTGTAGAGAGGGATACTGGCAATCATAATGCCAAACACGACAATAGAGAGCAGCGGAATCGCCACTACGAAAATGAGTGCAGCTTTCACATCCACCGTAAATGCCATAATCATTGCACCAAACACGATAAACGGCGAGCGGAGCAACAGACGTAACGTTAGATTGACGCCGTTTTGCAGTTGGTTCACATCGCTTGTCATGCGCGTAATCAGTGTGCTGGTCCCGATCGTGTCAAGCTCCGTGTATGACAGACCTTGAATGTGCGCAAACAGTGCTGACCGCAGCTTTGTGGCAAATCCGACTGCAGCTTTTGCACTGAAATACTGTGCTGTCACTGCGCTGATGAGTCCTACTGCTGCCAAGAGTACGAGAATCAACCCCATTTTTACAATCTGAGCAGTGTCATTGTGCGCAATTCCGCGGTCGATGATGGACGCCATGACAAGCGGCACCATCAGTTCGAAGGACGCCTCAAGCATTTTGAACAGAGGCGCCAGAATGCTTTCCTTTTTGTAGTCTTTTATGTACTTTAGCAAGCTTTTCATAAAAGATTCCCCCTTGTTTCATTTTTTCCATTTATTTTAAAATATCCTTGTTATCCAACACGGACACAAGCGCATATATGCTGTCCTCTGATCCATTCATATACCGTTTTATACACCGCATGACGGGCCATAATGTCACGCCGTCTGCTGTCTCAACGGCAATGTTGACTTCACCTTGTGGATCGTCATCATTTGTTATCCACTTTCCACCATGCAGCTTTATGACTGTCTGTCCTATATAGGAACCAAGTGAGAACAGAATCTGTCCTGTACCATTTTTTGCAAGGACTCCGTCCGGGCCACTTTGTTCATCAAAAAAACGATCGATCTCTTTCATGCTCTCCAGACTATAATCAGCTTTATAGCCTGATGTGTTTAACGCCTTGACCACCCAGTCCGCCGCCTTAGGAATATCCTCCTCGAGTGTACTTGCATTCTGCGTGTCCGCCTTTTTCTCTTCCGATAATCCATCTTTTAATCCCATCTTTATTCTCCTATCGTAAAAATTTTATCTTGCCTGTAATTGCCCAAAATAATGTATACCATTGCCCGCGCCAACCAAGACAATCAATCATAGCCTTTTCATCAATACATATATACTTTCTTATCTTGTATAATCCGCATCTAACAACGGCATGACTTCCGGATTATTTGCAACCCAATTCTGTGCACAGTAACGTAATCTCCAAATCATTCTATCATTTACATCTCCATCTTTAAGCGCATCTATGATCTCTCCAACATATTTGTCCGACTCTTCCAAAGGATCGGTAAGGCGAAGATATTTCCGAAATGTTTCAAGCATTTTTCGGTAATCCTCATCCCAGTTCAGCCCTCCGTTACGCATAAGTTCGTCCTCTACTCTGCCCGCAATACGGATAACCTCTCCCTGAGCTGTTTGTGCCCGCCCACTAGGAGGAACAAGAAAGTCCCAGAGTTCTTCAAAATTGTTTTTGAATCCTCCGACAACTGTCAGGATAATTGGAGAGACACCATCATGGAACGAGGTCTCCCGAAGCATCTTTGCATCAAACAATTTACAGATTTTCTCTAATGCTGCTGCTTGATTTTGCAGATATTTAGAAGGTTTTTTTCCTAGAGTGTGCCGATAAAATGTCTCCGAATAAGCAGATGCAAACTGGCGGCAGCGATCTGTCGCCTTGGCACCATGGTCTAATAAAAATTTACAGATGTCATATTTTTTTGTACAGCTCATATCATTTTCATAAAGTGCTTTTTCCAAAGGCGTAAAGTGACCAAATCCATTAAAATCCTTCGTCTGCGCATCAATCTTTGCCCCCGCCTTAAGCAGCGTCCGCGCAGCTTTTTTATGTCCACGTGCCGCTGCGATATGAAGCGGTGTACATCCATCTGGACTAACAGCGTCTATATCTGCTCCTAACTCTATCAGGAGTGAGATGTCGCCATCCTTTCTGGCAACTTCAAAAATCGGTGTCTTCCCATAACGATCTCTAAAATTGATATCTGCTCCCTGTTCCTGTGCCCATAATGCCAGCTCTCTTGGCATGGGTACCAACGAAAAAATGTTAGAACCACCATAATAAAATGTCGCATTTGGCTCACATTGAGAAAACTGCTTCTTTAACTCTAACAGATCACCTGTTCTTAGAAGATTATTGATTCCAGATGGCAATTCTTGCTGTTTTTCTGTCATAATATCCCTCCAAATTTTGTTTTTCCCTTTGTGGATTCTATCATATATTGACAATTCCTTACCTTTTCAAATTCAATCATACCAACTTGCATCACCTGCTCTGTCATGGTAATATTTATCATATCATAAAGAAGGGGGCTGGACAACCCATGAATCTTGATTTCAATTCGACACAAACCACGCGATATCTACAGGTGTATGACTACTATAAGGACTTGATCGTCACTGGGCGTCTGATGCCGGGGACAAAGATGCCCTCAATCCGTCGATGCGCGGTTCAGCTGGGATTAAGCCGCACTACCATCGAGACTGCCTACCTGTGTCTTGCCGCAGACGGCTATATCATCTCCAGACCACAGAGCGGATACTATATAACAGATAGAACAGTTACCGCAGTTGCTTCTCCCAAAGCCTCAAACAGCCCTTCCGGCACGGTTCCCGAAAAAAAGATATTATATAATTTCACCTCAAACAACGTGGATGCAGACAGTTTTGACTTTAACCTGTGGAGACGCTATATCAAAAGTACTTTGAGGCAGGACGGCCGAATGCTGACCTACGGTGAACCGCAGGGCGAGTATGAGCTGCGCGAAGTCATCAGCCGCTATGTGATGAACAAGAGAAACGCCGTCTGCCGACCAGAAAACATTGTGGTCGGTGCCGGTTCCCAGGCACTCCTGAATATTTTGTGCCCTCTCATAAAGGAGCACAAGACAGTGTGCTTTCGCGACACGCGCTTTGCACAGGGTATGGTTATCTTTGAAGATTATGGATTTGATGTGGAAAAAGAGAAAGAAAACGCAAGTGTGCTCTATATGACACCGTCCCATATGACATCACTTGGCGATGTCATGAGCGTGGAGAAACGCCTTGCGCTTTTGAAAGAGTGCGCGGTTCATGACCGATTGATTATAGAAGATGATTACGACAATGAATTTCGTTATTTCAGCAAGCCGATCCCCTGTCTGCAGGGACTTGCCGGCGGAGAAAATGTAGTCTATCTGAGTACTTTCTCAAAGCTTCTGCTGCCGTCTATCCGCCTTAGCTTCATGATTCTGCCCGACTCGCTTCTGCCTCTGTATGAACAGAAAAAGGCACTCTATAACCAGACTGCCTCCAAGTCAGAGCAGCTTGCCCTGTGCCAGTTTCTGCGCGACGGACACCTCGACAGTCAGATCCGCAAGCTCAAACGCCTATATTCCAACAAGGCAAGAACGTTATCCACATTGCTGGAGAAAGCTTTTGGATCGCGAGCCCAAGTTTATATGGGAGAGTCCGTTTTTCTAGTGCATCTGAAAGTAAAATGCTCCCTGACCAGCGACGAACTGTGTGAACAGGCCGCCGCAAATGGAATTTTGGTGTTTCCTATCCACAAGACTGGAAAAAAAAATGAAAGTTATGCACATATCGCGCTCTCCTGCTGCGAAGTTCCTGTGGAAAAGTTTCCCGATGCAGTGAAGCTGCTCAGGGAAATACTGTCAGGCAGTTCTTGATTCAAGTGTTTCAGAAATCTGAGCGTTTTGAAAGGGTCATTTTTCCATCATAATTGAACACTCTATCCAATCTGAAATACGTTCCGGATTGTTCAGCCACTCTAACTGGAAACCAGTGGAGGAATAGCCGCGGCCATAAAAGAAATACTCTTGAGGGAACACATCATCACCAATCCAACGCAATTTCTCTCCTGGTATTGTGTAATTAAAGCTCCAATTCTGCCAGAAGCCCAGCATGGAATCACCAAATTGGTTGTCGTAATCGGGCCTGGCCAGAAGCGGTCCCTCCGTAGCACGTTCTGCAGGCGGGAGAGCGACAAAGATAGGATTCTCCCCGCCCAGACCAGCACGGTAACCCATTAGCCATATCGTCAGGTTCATCAAATCATCAAACCTCCCTGGCCGAGGCCAGCGCAAAAGAGTCCACCTTGCCTCCTCCGGCAAAGTGGTGATCTGAAAGGAAAAGGGAACTCTGTCCTCTGCGGCGCAAATGTTGGGATACTCTTTCAAAAGCTGAATCGCCTGCTCTACTGGGCAGTTGATAATGGAGAAGCACGTGTAATCTGTCATGTCAAAAGGAAAATTTGGCTGTTTGCTCATAGTATTTCACTCCTTAAAATTAAATTTTGTGCAAATCGGCTTAATCCAGCAAAGTATAGTATATGGGGAAAGTCCATTTTATTAAGACAATCAAGCCTGTATAATGGCTTCATATCACGAAATACCGATTTGTATTACCAACATGATACTATAAATACATTCAATTTTCCATCAATATTCTATTAAATTTCTTCCACTGTTTCGCTCTGTTTGGCTTTCATTCATTTCTTAGATCATTTCATTGCCTTATGCTCCATTTCGCAACTGTTAATTTATAAAATTTTCCAAAAATTTCAATTCTCTCTAAAGTTTCTGCCATATTATGACGATATAATTTCAAAACCAGTATATCTATGTTCAGAATACTGGCTGCTGCCATGGAGGGAATTAATTTATAATTTATGTAAGAAGGGAAGGGATACCATATGAGTTTATCAGGAATCGGAAATAATAGCGTAACAGACTTATATGCAGTTGAAGCAGAAAAGAAAGAGAGTACTGCTTCCAAAAATGACACTTCGAAGTTGGATACTTCGAAAAACGAAAACAAAAATGAAAACAGTGCTGCTGTCTATGACAAGACAAAGTTGTCTGCCGACGACAGAAAAGCGATCGTAGCACAGCTTAAGGCTGACCAGGAGAAGCGCCAGTCACAGCTGACTGATCTCGTACACAACATGATGAATACACAGACCAACACATTTGGTCAGGCTAACAATATCTGGCAGTTCCTCTCAAAGGGAAATTACACAGTTGACGCTGATACACAGAAGAAGGCTCAGGAAGCAATCTCAGAAGATGGTTACTGGGGCGTAAAGCAGACTTCCGATCGTATCGTATCTTTTGCAACTGCACTTGCAGGAAATGATTCCAAGCAGCTTGAGAAGATGCGCGATGCATTTTTAAAAGGATACAAGCAGGCTGAGAAGACATGGGGCGGCAAGCTTCCTGAGATTTCGCAGAAAACATACGATGCAGTGCTTGAAAAGCTTGACAAATTGATGAATCCAAAGACAGAAGGCAGTACATCAGAGAAGGACACTGTTACCACAACTGAAGATGGTACTGTTGTTGCAAAATAATGATACGAAATATATTGTAAAATAGGTCAGCATACGCTGACCTATTTTACAATAAGAATTTTATCACCTGCCTTGATCTCATCTTCTGTCAGATTGTTCATTTCCTTAATGCGTCCCACGCTCACATAATACTTTTTGCCAATCTGCCAGAGAGAATCGCCTGGTTTCACATAGTAGATTGCAAATCCCGGAAGCTTTTCCAAGACATCTGCGTTGATTGGTTCTATCGTTAGTTCTGTTAAAATGTCTTCATTTTTTGTATTATAAATCAACATTTTGACACCGATGCTGCCTCTCCACTCAAATTGTGCGCTGTCCTTGATACTCACCGTCTGCTGTGGTATCCATACAGACAGGGAACACTGCTCGAGCTGCTTTTCATCCACATCTGGTATATCCCTCACTATTTCAAACGGAACAGTACTCCTTACTGGATAGAGACCGCCGCCGCTCTCATTGGAGGAGTAGAGCACTTGCAGCTCAATCTCGCCGTTTAGTTTTAGCTGACCATCCTTCAATGTTGTCTCGGCAAGCTTTGCCCTGGCATCACTGTGACATACCTGTAAGATTTTGGGATCCGCATCCTCTAATTTAATGCTGCGTGTGAGCTTTTCTTCGATATTGAGTTCCATGGACAGATCGCGGAACTGTTTGCTGTCGATTCCTGCCTGCACCTCACAGCTTACACCGTACACATCTGCCACAATCGAGGTGCTCTCTTTTTCATATAGCTTGATCTCCAGTTCAACGGTTGTCTCGACACCAATCACACGCAATTCGCCGTCGGAATCCTCCCTGATCGTGATCTCCTCATGTCCGATCTCATACATTACATCTGCGATCATGCCTTCCCTGCTGTTTTGGCACTCCACATTTCCATTGAAAGGGATCACGGCCTCATACCAATTAATCCTGTCAGAGGTATCCTCCCGATAGACGATAAATACATTTAGCTCCCCTGTGATTCCCAGCTTTTCATCCATTGGACGAAAGTTGATACTGCTGATCCCTGCATTTTTCCACAGAGCAGTTCCAATATCTGGCATACCAGCGGGCAGACGCGTTTCCTCATGGATACGCAGCAAATCCCTCTTTTTCACGACAGTCTCAAGGAAATCGAGGCTCTTTTTGCGATATTCAAGCTTTTGATCTGCTTCTCCCGAGTTGTCAAGCTCTATACACAATTCCTCCGATATACTCTCTTCCACCCTTGGTTCCAGAGAAATCACTGACTGAACACTGAGCTTTCTCGAATTGATGATGTGTATCCGCATATCGTCCAGATTCGTTTTGCAAACCACCCGGTCTGTTCCCTCGAGCTTGTCGAGATAAATCTCCTCCATAAATGGAATATCGCCGTCCATGCCGGCAAGCGTTTTATCCTCTTTATCGGCGGATAAAGTGCTGTCTGTCTGGTACAGTATCTGATAGCACAACTTTCCTTTCACCCAGATTTTGTTCATGCCCGTCTTGATTTCATCTATCTTGATTGTTCCGCAGTCGTAAATCACTTTCGCCACATCCGGCTTTATATCGGACACATTGATGTCCGCCTCCAGTGGTATCTGCAAAAGTGCCTTGGACTTTATCCGCTCTGTATGGATATTTTTCTTTAACAGCTCCATATAAAAAGACCTCCCCGGCATCTATTTACTCCTTTAATAGTTAAATGTATGCTGGGGAAGTCCTAGATATGACGAAAACTTTACATGAAATAAAATAGAACCCTCCCTTATCATTCTTGCATTAAAGCCTTTTTTAAATCTTCATATATGCCGAATGCAACTCCCTGATTCAAGTTACACGCTAAGGCTGTCAAAATTTTGAGATATTCCTCCAGCAAGGCGATACCCAATTCACCATTTACGGCTTTTATAAATGTCTCCGCTTCCTTCTCCGAAATGCCGTAATTTATGTCCTCTAAGGAGCTGTCATGAAATAACTTTCAATTTTGACGCATGTGTGGATTTAGACATGTCAAAATGAAAGGATATTTTGTGACAGATCCTAAGTGTTCTTTCCACGTTTTTATATTCTCCTAACCTGCCTGACTAAGAATGTGATCACTGTTTCCAAACTGATTCGTTTTTCATGACATCTCACACTCCTCAATGCTTTATGACATAGGGAAGGAGATGTTCCGGGGTATACTGTTCTCCTTCATCCTCAAAAGTCATATCAGTTATGACAATATCTGCATTGTTGTCGGATTCCGTATAGAGGTTAATATATTCAATCTGCATCTTACGGAGGCTGGATAGCTTCCCGTTCGCATACTCCTCATCAAAATAAACGCCCTTATAGCGAGCATCAAAACCATTGTCTTCCCGTTCAATGTCACTCTCATCCCAGTCCACCATCACGGTCTCACCAGTGACCAATTTGACTTCAATATAGTCAATCTCGAGATCTTCTATATTGGTATCAACGCTCAAATAAAGAATCATACTATCATTTCCTTTCTGCATATGCGTAAAATATTAATATATACAATGTCATTTATCATCAGGAACGTATATTATTATTTTGCCATTATTACATCCGCATGGTCATCATCCAAGTTTGTATGCCTTAAACAAACTCTCAAAAAGACTTCTTCAATTACCTCAACGCCCTCTTTGAAAAACCGCATACCCTTAATTTCTTTTCTTGTTTCCTCCAATAATTCATAATGAAAATCCATATCTTTTCCTATGTAATTCTTGATTTGTCTTTTTGTCAACCATGAATATTTTATCATATAGGCTTTTATATGTCATCTTTATTCTGTCCCTACTTCAATAAGTCTTTCGGACATAGCTTCTAAAATCTGATATTCTATTTGTGATTTATAACAAATGAGGTGACTGGGTTATGATTCAACTTTGCAGGAAAGATATAGAGAATGATATACTAATCAATGACAGAGGATTTCTGTCACGTGAAATGCATAATTATTTAAAAAACGAACGCAAGGTTGATACTTACATTCCGGCCAGGGAAAACATGACCATTTTCCAGACTGCTGTAAAGCTGGCCTAAAACACCAATAAATAGCAGAAACATCCAAAATAAGAAGAGAAAAGACCAGAAGATCCAGCTGGTAACAGGCCTTTGGAGATTTTACCAAAAGCCTAATTGAAGAATATGTAATTGAATTGTTTACCTTCTGCCCTCCTTATGCTATACTAAAACCAGTAACTCATAGCCTTTAGGCACTTTGAGTTACATTAATCCAATTTCTTTGCATTTTCACATGAATCGGCGCCGTCCAAATGAAAAATTAGAAATGCTTTTGCTGCAATACTCCATTTTTTTATTAGGACTAAATCGGTGGAAACCCTTGATTTTACAATGGATTTTTCAACCTGTCACTATAATAACTCAACGCCCCGCCGGCGTTGCCGCCCAGCCGAGTCCCAAGATATTAGCCACAAAATTCGCGGATAAGGAATCCCATGCCCGGTGTCCTTTCGGGATCTTAGGAAACAGAAAGTGCATAAACGGCGCAATCAGCTTTGTGAGCCCTGTGATGACTCCTGCCTCCTGCGCCACTTCCATAAGCCCAGTCCAGAATGCCACGATGCCAAGCATTGAGATACCAAGTGTTACTGCCTCTTTGGAGGACTGTAGTACCGCATCTGTCACTGCCTGCATATTTCCTGTCACCACGCCAAAAATGATACCTATGATCAACATACCACCCCAAATGTAATTCATCATCGCTTCATCAACCCTGCTTTATCTCATATTGATTTATCCTATGTGTATTCTGAAAAAAATATGTTATACTGTTTTGGGAACAGCTCTTTAGGAAATTTCATGAATTAGCTCTTTATCAGATCGCAGAATTTTCTTTGAGAATTCCGGTCAAAGCTCCGACACATATCGGACTATGTAACTGAATGATAGTTAATGATAGCAGAAAAAGGCAAGAAATATGGGAGGATATATCATGCTTATTCTCGGTGTAAACAAAACAACTCTGCTGGATTTTCCAGGACATGTAGCAGCAGCTTTATTCATTGGCGGCTGTAATTTCCGCTGCCCGTACTGCCACAATAGGGATATTGTATTAAAAAATGAATCTCTTATTCCGCTTACGCCAGAAGAGATTTTTGCTTTTTTGAAGAAAAGGCGCAGCGTCCTAACTGGCGTATGTATCACTGGAGGTGAACCTACCCTGAATCCTGATTTGCCAGAATTAATTAGACAGATCAAGGAACTTGGTTATCTCGTAAAACTGGACACTAACGGCACTAATCCACAGACGCTTTATAACTTAATTCACACAGGTCTTATTGATTATTGTGCTATGGATATTAAAAATGCACCTGAAAAATACGAAATTACCATCGGATTTCATAACAACCAGCCCAAATTTGATCTGGCAGCAATTGACGAATCTGTCCAAATCCTGATGCAGCAAAAGCTTATTCCCTACGAGTTTCGCACGACAATTGTAAAGGAACTCCATGACGAATCAGATATGCTTGGCATCTCCCGATGGATTGCTGGTGCGGATGCATATTTTCTACAGTCATATACAGACAGCGTCGGTGTACTTTGTGATGGATATCACGCACATTCAGAGGAGACACTACAAAAATATGCTTTGCTCTGCAGACAATCTATCCCAAACACTGTTTTGCGCGGAGTATAGAAAGTCTTATATCAATCATTACACCGCAATTTGCAAATACTATTTCTGAACAGTTCCAAACAAGTTATTTATGAATAATTTCTAACTATCAACCGTACTCTCATGCTCTGGTTCAGTGTAGGACTTGGCACTATGCTGCATAGTTTGAAAGAATAAGTAGTGATTGAGATGTATCAGGTCATGAAACATGACTTTGACATGGCACATGAATTTGACATTGCAAAGCTATTTTTAATGGCTTATTACTGTTGTACTCTTATATATTAAATTTTTATTTCAGGTTACATTTTTATAAAAATAGTGTACAATCTAATATATATACTTAGAGCGTATTTGAAAAATCTTTTCCGCCCTCTGACAAAAAGCAATTTTCAAACCGCTCCAGCAACAATCACGTAATAGAAATAAAAACAATTTTCAATTTATGAGGGGATTTATTCAATGAATGGAACGAAACGAATTATAAATAGATTGATTGCCGGCATGGCGCTTGTATCAGTGCTTATTTCTAATTTATCGCTCACTGATGCCCTGCTTCCCGGCTCCATTACCGTGCACGCCGATGTCGACTACATGGAACAGATGGAGCAGCGGAAGACACTTCCGATCCAGTCCAACGCAATCGCAAACTGGCCTCAGGGACCTGCCATCGGCGCTGAGTCCGCTATCCTGATGGAGATGAACACACATACCATTCTCTACGCTAAAAATATCCACGAAAAGAGCTATCCCGCCAGCACGACCAAGATTTTGACCTGTCTGCTTGCAATGCAGAACTGCACGATGGACGAGATGATTACCTTCTCACACGATTCGATCCACGATGTCCCAAGTGACGGTTCCAGGCTTGGCGGTGTCGATCCAGGCGACACCATGCCCATGGAGCAGGCGCTCTACTGTGTGCTCGTGCAGTCTGCAAATGATGTTGCAAGCGCTGTCGGGGAACACGTCGCAGAGAAACTTGGAAAAGAAAAATCAGTGGAAGTTTTCAGTGAACTTATGAATGAAAAAGTCGCTTCGCTCGGCGGCACGGACTCCCATTTTACAAACTGCAATGGACTCTTTGACGAGAATCATTACACAAGTGCCTATGACCTTGCCCTGATCAGCTGTGAGTTTTTTGGAAATGAAATGCTATGTAAAATGTCCTCCACAACCAGCTACCATTTCCGCCTAAAACCCGATGATGAGGAAGATGTGTGGATTGCCTCCAAAAACCAGCTCTTCAAGGGAAAACCATACGAATACCAGTATCTGCTTGGAAGCAAGACAGGGTATGTGTCACAGTCGCGCCAGACACTCGTGTCTGCTGCCGAGAAGAACGGAATGAAGCTTGTCTGTGTCGTTTTTATGGATGAGACACCCTATCAGTTTGAGGACACAATCACGCTGTTTCAGTATGGGTTTGAAAATTTTCAGAGAGTGCCCATCAAAGATAACGAGACCAAATACAATATTGACACGATGGATTTCTTTGACACGGAAAATGATCTGTTTGGGGATTCGACACCGCTTATTTCCATAGAAAATGACGCATATGTCATATTGCCGAACACGGCAGAGTTTTCAGATACTGTCTCAACCCTGACATATGCAGAGCAGTCAACTGACACAAATGTCATAGCGTCGATTAATTACACCTACTCTGGCGTGCCTGTAGGAGGGTGCAATCTGGTGTTTTACAAATCCAGTGTTCCTGCTTTTCATTTCAGCTCTAACGAATCTGTTCCTGAAGTCGTTCCAAATGCCTCTGAGGGAGAAATGATAACCTCCTCCGATCCGCCCGCCAAGCCGCAGGAAGAGATCAATGTGATCTATATTGATGTCAAGAAAGTCATCTTTGGCGTTATCATTGCAGTGGCAGTGATCGTACTCATTATATTTGTCATAACCATCATCAACAACTATAGCTTTTCTCCACGGGGACAGAGCAGCAAACGCCGCCGCAGCAGGAGAAGGGAGATTCATGCCGCCAGAAGACAGGCGCGGCGAAATTCCAGATGGCACAATTCATCCAGACGGCAGATGATACGAATCAGAAAAGGAAGGCGTTAGACAAAACCTTCCTTTTTATGACGTCTCTCTTTTCTGCTTTGACGAATCTGATTTTTCTTATTGAGGATATCCTGCACTCCGTCAGAATCAATCTGCTTCATCGTTTTTACAACATAAATCCTGCCGTTTTCCGTCCTGCGCAGCCGGATTTTTCCTTTGATCGCACCATGGCGTGCACAGTTGACAACAGTATAATAATGTTTCCCATTGCTGGTAAACCACGGTATTTTTTTCCTGGTTCTTGCACCACAGAGAAAGCACTGGGTAGAAGTGACTTCACGGTCTCCCATAGCAGCAAGCTTGTCGGAAAATTCCCTTGATATATATTTTGAGTAATCCTCAAAACAGATTTTAATCTCCTCCGATTTATTTCTCGGTAAACGATAGGTGTCGAAGGAATAATTCCGAAAAACCGTGTCACTTTTTATCTTTTTTACAATCTCTGCTGTGTAATACGCGTCTGTATATGCCCTGTGAAAAGCCACGTCTTTTTCGATACCAAGGAAATCCACCGCATACTGTAATGTACGCCTCGATTTCCTGTCTTCAAAAGCGATGCTGAACAGTTTCTGAATATCATAGTACCGCAGCGTTTTTTCTGACACTGGTGTCATACTATAGTAGTCCATGTTTTTCTGCAGCTCTGTGAGGTCAAGACTTCCCCATGTGCAGAAAATGTAATCCTTCCCGCACCACCTGACAAAATCATCTGCCACTTCCGGAAACGCGCGGCAGTTCTCAAGCTGTTCCATTTTCAGATGAATCAGGTCTCCAGTCACCTGATTCATCGTATGAAATACCTGAGGCTTGATCAGCTCATGAAAATCATCAATCTTCTCTCTTTTTTCATTTAATTTTACTGCCCCAATCTCTATGATCTCAAACAGCAGGCTGTTTGCACGCCTCGTCCTCAGATCAGCGGCCTGATTCCACTCCAAATCAAAAATGATATAATTCACTGTAGTTCCTCGTTCACTCATTTTGTCGTTTTCATCTATTATCTCCGCTTTTTTTCATATCATGGCATAGATAACAGATTCATTTTACCACACTCTGAGTTCAACAACAAGCACTTATAGATTACGCCATTTTTTCAATAAAATGACAGCTGCTACAACAAAAGGAACCACAATGACAATCATGCAAATGGTAGCTAGAATCATATCCGTGCGGGTTGCGATGGTATCCACTTCTTTATAATAAACACGCGGATCGTTCTTCTCCATGCCTATATCTCTCAAAAATCGTTCATAGTATTCCTTGACATCTTCATCCATAGATATGATTACACCATTTATCGTTATTTCCTTAGATTTAGATAAAGAAGCATTTCTCTCACCCGCACTGACAGCATCCAGATATTCCAATGTCTCTTCGCATCTCTCGTTGAGCTGCTCGATCAGCTCCTCATCACTAGCTTTTAATGATATGATGTCATTATTTTCCATCCACAGGGCAAAATATTGTTCACGATCCCCTAAACTTATATTCGATAATAACCAATCTGGTACAGATGGGTCCTTCGTATAATTTGCTTCCGCATAAGCTGCCAGCACACCATGCACATGCAGTGTAACATAACGGTTATTATGCAGACCGCCTGATGATGCCAGTTCATAATAATCCATCGGATTATCAAACAGAATACCCTTTGCGTTTGAAAACCAATTAATCGCAATAATACACATAACAACCGTTAACAACAGCTCCCCTATGATTGCTTTCTTGATCTTATCCTTTTTACTGCTTACCTCAAAACGGTCATAGATATCCTCTTCTTCCTGATGCATATCTGTACTCCTCCCCTTTTATACAATCGCCATATTAATAGAAGTTTATTTTACCATACTTCTATTGGGATAATCAAGTATAGTAGAAATATTCCATATTCTTTTTCAGCTTCATAAGTTTATACTATTTTTTGCTGCTTTTTGTGACTGTAAAATTATGTGGGATTCTTCTGCAGTCAGTTTTCTATGAAGATTCAGAGCCATAAATACTGTGACGACAGCCGTCAAGATAGCAGATTCCCCGTCGACACGCGCCAAGGAAACAGCCTTCTTTTGCTTTTCCCATTACAAGGAACAGAAAAGAATACAATATCTATGTCGTCTTTTGTGAATAATGAGATAATCTGCGTCCCAAATGCCACTGCCAGCAGACCAAAAACCACACAGAATATCGTTGACCAGATAATGGAGATCCTGACAGCTTAACGCAGGCGGCTAAACTTCTTTGCTCCATAGCTGAATCCGGCAATTGAATGAAAACATATCAGAAACCCAAATACGATCAATGTTCCCATTGATATGATCTTTGTGACAGGTCCCATTGCAGCCAGTGCGGAACCTCCATATTCCTTTGCAGTATTGTTGGTCATGCTGATCGACATGCTGGTCAGCAGCTGGAATGGTAATGTGGGTATCCCTATTTTCAAGATTTCGGACTGAATTTCCTTCGAGAATCTGCACTCTCTAACGTGAAAATGAAATACACTGAAGATAACCTTTCTGTAAAGGAAACAGCACCAGATGTCCCCGCAAACGGCATGGCAGTCCTACAGCAGCAGCTTATCCTCGCACAGACAATTGAAACGTGAATTTCTTCTCTAAAAGAAATATAATAATAATATATGGTTCTCTTATATGACAGAAGAAATAAAGAAGAGGTGTTGCAAAATCTAATGTGCAACACCTTTCTTTTAAGAAGTGATATCCCTGAGAAGCTTTTCACATATTTCTTGATTATCAATATCATTTTTCGCTATATCAAAGTCATCTTTGCGTTTATAAAAAAGATAATAGAAATTGTCTCGATCTTTTTCCTTTGCTTTTATTGAAGATACGATCTCTCCTACTTTCGCTAATTTTTCTCCTTTTTTTGTTTGAAAAACAATATTTGTCGCTGAAAAATCTGGTTTTCCAAAACCACTGTTAAACTGCGATGCCTTCAAAATAACAAAATTACAATCGATCCCTTTTTCGTCCGCATAATCTTCCAGAGAATGAATTAC
>CAMWMM010000002.1 GCA_947175285.1 uncultured Lachnospiraceae bacterium | reverse complement strand
TGCCTTGTCTATCGGCTCACGTTCTTTCCCTGTCCGGCGGTCTTTGTCCGTCCTGTCTACTTTTTCATAGCGCACCTGCATGGACTTCCCACAGGTGGCACAATATACAATGCCATGAAAAATCAACACTATATATTATAGGAAGAAATCCGATACGGACTGGTCCATGATGTCCTGGTTAACACCTATATAACGCAATGTGACTACAGAATTTGCATGATTAAATAAATGCTGGAGCAACGCTATATCTTTATATTTCTGATAATGCCAGTAACCAAAAGTTTTGCGCATAGAATGAGTGCCAATCTCACCCAGCCCAATCTCATGGGCAGCTTCGTTTAGTATCTTATATGCCCTGTCCCGTTTGATCGGCTGGTTATCACCTTTCCTGCTCCTGATAAGGTAATGGTCATCAGCCAGGTTAAATTTATTGATATAATCAGCCAATTCCGCCTGCATCTGCGAATTGAGAAGGAACCGTTTTGTTTTGCCAGTTTTTTTCTCTACTATATTAATATGCGTCCTGTCCCGTACATCCGATACCTTCAATGTAAGGATATCGGATATGCGGAGCCCCACATTGATTCCGATGAGGAACATGATGTAATATTTTTCATCCTTGGCCTTCAGCACGGTTTTCATTGTTTGTATCTTTTTCTTATCCCGTATGGGTTGCACATAGTTCAATTTATCATCCCTGCCTTTATATATAATACATATTGTTTATTTTTATTAATATGTATTTTTTAATATTATACCATGATGGATAATACATATCAATACAAATAATCAATATGTATCATCTATCATTAAATTTTGGACTGATAAAACAAATAATCCATATCGTTAAAATATATCAATATAAATCATTGAATGCAAACGATATGTATCATTCAGGGATGCCATATCCATAAAAGTAATAGCAGAAGTCCCGTAAGCGTTGATTTTAAAGGATTCTTATTATAGATATGAAAGATACACAATTATCATTGTGTATCTTTCGGTGTTGTAATGCACTGATGTACTATTGTTGGAAATACATTCTCGTTTTTATTCAGTGGGATATGGTACATCGGGGAAGATTATGATAAAAGTACTTGTCAATTGCTGCTGGAGAACTGATGGATCATTAATCCGCAGAATTTCGACAGATGCATGGAAAATATTGAAGATACTATGTTGATGGTATTAGGCAAATAAAATACGGGCAAAGTGCAGAATCGGTGCCAATCTTGATAATTTTCATGTTGTGTGGTAGATTAGATGTGTGAAAACATTTTATTTTACCTGCGTTATGATTGTGAGGGGGTGTTTATTTTGTCAGCATTGCAGCAGCAAGTAGTTCAATCATTAGATGGTCTGTCTGACGACAGCCTCGAGTTTATACTTGATATGATACAGCGTTTTGTGAAACCGGCGGAAAATCAGTTAATGGAGACAGGAACACAGAAAAAAGGGCGTAAGTTAGGAATCTTAAAGGGAAAAACCCTTATTGCGGATGGATATGATCTGGATGAGTGTAATGATGAGATTGCAGAAATGTTTGGAGTGGATAAATGAAATTTTTGATTGATACACATATAGCTATCCAGGCAGTATCGGACGATCCCAAACTGTCGAAAATGGCAAAAGACATTCTTATAGATGAGAAAAATGAAATATATTATAGTACTGCATCAATATGGGAGATCATTATCAAGCATATGGCACATCCGGAGAAAGTGATTATTGATGGAGATACTCTGGCACAAAGTTGTGAAGATACAGGATTTAAAGTTCTGCCAGTTTTAAACCGGCACACCTTTGCCCTGAAAGAATTGAAATACCCAGACGATGCCCCACGGCACAATGATCCATTTGACAGGATAATGATTGCCCAGGCAAAGGCAGAAGGAATGGAATTTCTGACACATGACTCCTTAATCCCGAATTATCACGAATCGTTTATTATCTCAGTATAGCCATACATGTCAGCTTCTTCAAGTTTAAAGATCCCGCAAAAAGAAAAATCATTTATTATTAATCCTGACAGACAGGGGACAGGAAGAGGGTAACTATGATTCGTAGTATACTCTCTTTTTAATGACTTGGACTGCTTACTTGAATAATACTTTTTGCTGCTTATCGCAGCCGGTCATATTACTGATTCATGTTTAACCACCAGTCCATATTAATATTTGGATACTCAAAATTTACAAGGGAGGAAAAAATGTCAAAAGAATATATACTTCAATACATCAGGGATCTGAAATCTGTGATTGATTATCATGTAATGAATGGGATTCCGATCGGAGATGCCGTCGATCCGGACCTGCAGGGCGTGTGTGACAAGCTGGTACAGTCAGGGATCATGCCTGAGCCGCAATTTATGAATGAATTGTATAAGTTTATCATTTATCTGGAAAGTGTAAAAGCTACGACTGACAATAGTGATAGTTTTATACAGACGATCAATCCCAGGTATATTGAGGCAAAAAAACAGTTTCAGGATATTTATCTTGAATTTTTTATCAAAATGATGCTGATGAATACAAACAGGATTATCCTGGAGTATGAAAACGCATGCGCACCTAATTAAATATCACGATTATAAGAACAGGAACTTACTCCCATAAAGTTTCCTGTTTTTTTAATACAAAAATGAAAATAGAACAGGAGAAAAGTTATATGGAAAATGAAGTTAAGAAACCCCGCATTTCTGAGGAGATTGATGGAAAGATTGACCTGATCAAAAAGAACATTGAATTCTGTCAGACAAATGGCATCCCTGAAGCGCTTGAAACAGGCGGAAAGTATTTTAAAAGTTTTTCGGAGCTCATTTCAGGCACCGTCGCAATAGAACTGGAACAGCTTGGTTCAGTACTTAAAAAAATGTTTCCGTTTCTGCCCAACACCAGGGAAGGTGAAAAATTAGCACAGATCATCCAGATTACAATTGATAACAGTCATGACCGCTTTGCTGAAATCACAAGAATCGCCGATGAAGACAGTCTGAAAGCAGAATTTACAAAAGCGGTCAGGGAATATGCAGATAAATATGTGGAATTCATGCTAAACGAAAAAGCGGTGTGACCTGCAGACTATCAAAACAGCAGACAATGATATAAAGAATGGAGGAAATATATGATTTCAGATTATAAAGCACAGATAGACCAGATTTTGAAGAACACAGAAAAGGAAGAAGCAAATAATACATCGGACAAAATTGCAGCAGTTGCCACGTATAAGATTATGATCGGCGCCATCAGTAAGTTCATTGAGAAGGAAAGCTGCAGCAATCCAGAATTTGATGCCGCATTATCACTTGAATGGAAAAGTGCAGGGCGTATGCTGAAACACATATGGTCAAATGCAGAAAAGATGGCTCTAAGACATGGCCAGATTGCATCCTGCTGCTTAACGGAAGAAGTAGTGTATGCGTGGGCGCGTGAATACTATTTCCTTGATGACAGAGAGGCGGTAATGAAAGAAAGAGCAGAAAAGGCAAAAGCAGAACAAAAACAAAAGGAAGCGAAAGAAAAAGAATCCCAATATGAAAAAAGAGCACTTGACATCCTTAGTAAGCAAAGTGGATGGGATGATCTATCTGACGAAGAAAAAAAGAAGAAGATTGCATCGAAGATAAAGTCACTTAAAACAAGTGATTCCCGTAAATCCAACAAATCAACTGCAAAAAGCAGTGCTGTTTCTCCGGCAATTGATGAAAAGGAAGATGCAGCACCAGGCGAATCCCAAGATCAGGATAATAGTTCTGAGATATGTGTTACAGAAGCTTCAGTAGAGCTGGAGATGGAACTTGCCAATACCCTTGACGGTCAGATGAATCTTTTTACTCTTTTACAAGGTGGTGAATAATATGTTAACTAATAAAAAAATCCGATCCCTTCCCATGCCGAGAATAACCCATGAGACAAAAACCCTTGCATTGCAGAATGCGGAGCATAAAACCTTTGTGGTTACTTCTGGAAAGGTGAAAAACAATGTAGTGGTCAATGTATTCTCTAAAAATGAGGAAGGTGAAGTATCGTTACATTACAGATATTTTATAAAGCATCATAATGCACTATTGTATAATGTGAGGACGAATAAGATTACTAATGGATATCTGAAAAACGTCTTCTGGTATAAAGACATTGTAACGGCAACTGAAAAAGAAAAAGAAAAATTAAAGCAATATATCCGCCCTGATAGTAAAAGTGATTCAGTCAGGGATATCATTGACGCTTACGATTGGTGGCGTTCCGGCATACGCAGCAAGCTCCGAAAAGACCAAAAATGTGCTGAAATAGACAGCATCATGCAGAAAGTAAGAAAAGTCCCAAAATCATTTGAGGACACTGTAAAAAAAACAATGTCCTATTCACATTACATCTTTTATGACAGAAAAAATAATCTTGGAACGTGTTCTTGCTGTGGATCAGTAATGAAACTTTCAGACCTGCCGAAATTCAAGGATAAAGAGTCTGGTAAGTGTCCCGGATGTGGTGAAAAAATCATGTACAGATCAGAGGCGAAAAGGCAGCGTTACAATACCTATGATGAAGGCATGGCAGTTCTGGTGCAAAAATATGCATATCATATACTGATCGCAAGATATTTTCATATAACATATGATTACAACAACTCACAAGTTCCAAAAGTAACTGTAAAGGAAGTGATCAGAACGCTCATTGACTATGATAAACAAAGTGTCCGTGATTACGAGTGGTACTACTATAACGGAACAATACGCTGGTGCCTCCCACAGTGCAGCATGTTTAATCCGGAAGGATTCCATCATTTCTTTTTAAAGGGCGAACTACATAAGGCAGGCCTGACAAATGAATTACGCTTGTCAGACATGGAAAACCGCCTGCAGGGTTGGAAACAAATTAATAAATTCATTAAATCAGGTTCTTTCGATTCCTGTTATAAGCATATAAGATATCTTGAACATCTTGCAGCCAATCCAGTTCTCGAACCAATAGCAAAGTGCGGCTTATATAACCTTGTAGCCGACTATATGAATGGTAATAAACGTTATTCGTTTTCCCGAATCAATAAGAACGAACAATCAATCATCAAAATACTCGGATTGAAGAACCGGGTGCAGCTCCGGGAGGCTATTGCATTAAACATTAACAGCGAGGAGCTGGATCATATTCAAACTTACAATGATACAACTGACAGGGACCGTTCCATTAGTGACATACTTAGGATTGCTAAGGAATACAGTGGGAGAGAAGAATATGCTTTTGCCTTGTCAGACAGCAGACTACGGAAACTTTCAAAGTATCTTGACAGCCTGGACTGTGGGAAAGCAGGAAGAAATAACCTTATTTTTGACTATTTTGATTATATGCGCAATTGCGAATCTCTCAACTACGATATGACTTCTGATGTCGTACTATATCCCAAGGACTTTAAAAAGGCACATGACAAGGCCGCAGCAAACGTAAGGAGCAGGGAACTCGCGGAAGAATGCAAAATTATCGCAGAGCTTTTGCCGGATATGCACAATAAATATGACTTTAGTAATGATAACCTATTGATTAAAGCTCCTGACTCGGGACAGGATATAATATATGAAGGACAGGCTCTGCATCACTGTGTTGGCAATTATGTCCCACAGGTTGCAAAAGGGAATACTGTGATACTGTTTATCCGCAGGAAAGAGTCACCTAACAAACCCTATGTAACAGTGGAGGTCAAAAAAAATAAGATTGTACAGGTAAGAGGGTTTGGCAATAAAAACCCTGAATCTGATGTAACTGATTTCGTAGAACAATTTAAACGGGCAAAATGCATAGCATAAGGGATTAAAGGGGATTAAAGAAATATACCATAACCATGCATGTATACAAAATCTGAAAAAGACCAGTCATGCTTTTTAACCAATCAAATGATAATAGTAAAGGAGAATCATATGAAAGCAATAAAAATAGGAACAAAAGTTGAAATTTATAATGATGCCGTGGTAACCTACAATGAACTGCCTGCTAGGTCTTACATTGTAAGATTTGAAAAAATGACAGGATTTTATCTGGAAGAATATCCTGATATCCAGGTAAAAGAGGATAAGGTCTATGGAGAGCGTCTGAAAAAAGTACAGAAGGTTTTACATTCGTATGAAAAGTTTGATAGAAATTTAGGTGTAATATTAAGTGGGTACAAGGGCATCGGAAAATCCATGTTTGCCAGGTTACTTTCGGAAGCAGCAGTAAAAAACGGCATCCCGATCATTGTGGTTGACCAGTATATCCCGGGAATCGCATCATACATAGAGACCATTGATCAGAATGTAATGGTGCTCTTTGACGAATTTGACAAGACATTTGCCGATGTCAAACCAGTCGAGGGGGAAGTTGAACCACAGGCGGCGCTGCTAGGTCTGTTTGACGGGATAGCACAGGGAAAGAAGCTGTTTGTTATAACATGTAATGATATACGTAAACTGAATGAATTCATAGTAAACCGCCCGGGACGTTTCCATTATCATTTCCGTTTCGATTATCCATCAGCAGATGAGATCCGGACATATCTATCCGATCAGTTAGAAGCAGCACATCACAATGTAATTGATTCCATCGTCTCTTTTTCCAGAAAGGTTGATCTCAATTATGACTGTCTCAGAGCCATTGCATTTGAAATAAATAATGGGGAGAGCCTGCGTAATGCCATTGAAGACTTAAACATAGTCAATCTGGCTGAGGAACGTTACAATCTGACAATGCACTTTAAAAACGGTGCACCAATGCATGTAGGTAATCGGAATATAGATTTCTTTCAGGATGAGGAGATCAGTGTGTGCTTTTCAGAAGATGATTATCATGAAATCCTTACTGTGGGATTCTGGATAGCAGACAGTGAGTATGATATGAAAAATAACTGCTCTGTAATTGCTGGTGAAAAGCTGAAGATCACATATGATGAAGAGTATGATGATGAACTGGTCGAAAAGATTAAGAAATTGCTCGTAGATCATCTTGAGATCCGGAAAGTACGTGAAAAGAGTTTACATTATGCGTTATAGATCAAACTATTCTACACGTGAGGTTGAAAATAAACGGAAAAACCATTCTAATTCAAGGGAGGGTAAATAAAAAATGGGTATGTATCATAAAAACCGGTCTGCAGGCATTAGATTCAAGCGTTTTGCAAAAAGAAGTACATCAAGAGGTATGCGGCGGGCTGCTAAAAAAGCTGTGATATTGATCAATGTGATAAGTATTCACTAACCAGAAAAAGTCATAATCTTTATGGTATAGACAGCTGGAACTTTAGTTAAGATGTAATAACATAATGCAGTAAACAGAAGCGACACTTGTTTAAAAATGTAAACAGGTATCGCTTTTTATGCATTTGTGGAGATTTAGATTTGGAGGAATATAACCATGAATAAATCAGATGCAGTCTATGAACAAAAGCAGCTTATGGCAGATCTTATCGGCTGTGAGTGTTTTGGTATCAATGAAAATGTAAAACTATCAGATTATGATGATGCGATACTGGAGATCATGTCTATGATTGAGTATAACATTGACGTTGGAGACAAAAAAGAAGTCGCGGAATGGAGGCGGATGCTCCAACAGACAAAGGTAGAAAAAAGACGTGCCAAAAAGATGATTGAGAATAACAACAGAATGGAGCCTGTACTGACATAAAACTTATCGGGATAGCGAGTTGTGACTGATGTAAATGCCAAAACACTTGGGGAAAGACAGCTTTCTAATCGAAGTCGAGAGGCAGAGAGTTATGCAGCAGCATAATTCTGTTGAAATATATCTGTAGTTGGAGTGGTGGAAAAGATTCAACTGCATCAATCATCTTGGCGCACGAAAACAAAGAACCACTGGATATCATCCTGTTTGCGGAAGTCATGTATGACCATGGAAGGGGAATAAGCGGGGAAAATCCCAAACATATAGCATTTATCCATGATACAGCAAAACCCTTGTTTGAATCCTGGGGGTATCAGGTTGTAATATTAAGATCGCCAAAAGATTATTTAGGATTTTTCAACCATGTCATTCAAAATCCCACGAAACATAAAGAGCACAAGGGATTACGTTTTGGATTTCCGAATACTAAATTATGCGGAGTGAAACGGGACTGTAAGGAAAAAGCCATAAATGATTACCTGGCATCCATAGATGATCAGATCATCCAGTACATCGGAATATGCCCAGAAGAAAAGAAAAGACTTAACAGCCTGCATAAACAGGCAAACATGGTGTCACTACTCGAAAAATACAGATATTCAGAACAAATGGCTATGGAGAAATGCCGTGAATATGGCCTGCTCAGTCCATGTTATGAGTTCTCAAAGCGGGGAGGCTGCTGGTTCTGTCCAAATGCAAAGCCAGCTGAATTTAAAGAGATAAAAAGGGCATATCCTGATATCTGGAAAGAATTCGTTCTATTGGAAAAAGCAGAAGATATAGCAAATACAAAATGGAATGTTTATGGAAAGCTTTCCCTTCATGAAATAAGTGAACAGTTGGAAAAATCAAATAACAGACATGTTGATTCAGGCATACATAAATAAGGTTTTAAACCTGCTACTATGAAGGCATTATCGGAAATGCACGTTAATGCCTTTTTATAGTGGTTATAAATGCTAAATTACCTGAAACAAGGGAGGGATATGGTTGATAATATGAAATCATATAAAATATCTCAAAAACAGATAGATACTATAAAAGAAGCACTGCAAAGATATTTAATTTATGTAAACAAGTTTTGTATGGAATATGCAGATTATTTTAATGATATGGATGCCACCAATGAATTATACAAGAAAAATCCGGCACATTTTTTTGATGCTAATGGAATTGATGCAGAAAAATTTTTTAAGGACTATCAAGAATACAAATTAATTCCCATTGCAGAAAAAACATTAAAAGAAATTGAAAATATACATACAAATGTTATTGGCATTTTTATAGATCCACAGGTTAATGGAACTGTATATCCATCAGGTGTCCATCGTTGGCTATATGACTTTAGAGACTATTGTTTTGATGCTAATGGAAACTTTTTATCAGTGGAAAAGCAAAATAAAATGCTTGCTAAATATCCGCATTTTGACGCAAGTACAAAGAGACCAAAGACGTTTATAACACAGAATAAATGAAAATATAAAAAGCATTTGGAGAAATGAAATATCCAAATGCTTTTTAATTAAAGGAGGAATATGAAATGTTACCAAAAGAATTTTA
Source organism: uncultured Lachnospiraceae bacterium (assembly GCA_947175285.1). Next base: position 36,234 of record CAMWMM010000002.1, on the reverse strand, counting down.
TCCTACACCAAGGAAGTTATTAGACAAGATTACGGACGGAATAGATTGGAAGATAATTCGTTCAGTGTTAGAGCCATCTGCAGGAAAAGGTGATATTGCAGACTACATAAAAGAAATATATAAAAATCAAACATATCACGACAATCTGGATATTGACTGCATTGAGATTGATGATAACCTTCAAAAAACGCTGAAAGGAAAAGAACTAAGGGTAGTACATAATGATTTTTTAACATTCCATACCTTTAAACACTATGATTTGATCATTATGAATCCTCCGTTTAGAGATGGATGCAGGCACCTTTTACATGCCTTATCACTTCAGAAGGATGATTTTGGACTCATCTGCATTCTAAATGCAGAAACTATCAGAAATCCGTATACAAATGAGAGGAAAGATCTTGTCTCCAGACTGGAAAAAATGAATGCGGAAGTTGAGTATATGGAAGGTCAATTCTTATCAGCAGAGCGTCCTACAGGAGTCGAAATTGCTGTAGTAAAGGTATTTGTTCCAGAAGAAGACAAGAAAAGTTTTATATATGAAGATTTAAGAAGGAAAACATATCAGGAAAATTCATATCAGGATATGACGGATTTAGCACCAAACGATTTTATAAAAGCAGCTGTACAGAAGTATAATATGGAGGTAGAAGCTGGAATAAAACTGATCATGGAATATAAAGCAATGGCTCCTTATATTTTACAGGATTTAAAAGACAGTTCGTATAATCAGCCAATATTGATGATGAAGATCTATGACAGACCTCTTTCAACAAATGCTTTTGTCAAGGAAGTCAGGCGCAAATACTGGACAGCTTTGTTTAACAATCCTAAATTCACGGGGAAAATGACATCAAATCTGTCCAATAAATACTATAACCAGGTTGCGGAGCTTGTAGATTACGATTTTTCCGAATATAATATTCAGACAATACAGATAGAAATGAGCAAGAATCTGGTACAAGGCATTGAGGATTGCATCATTGAATTGTTTGATAAATTGTCACACCAATATGCATACAGTGATGAACTCCAGAACAATATTCATTATTATAATGGATGGAAAACAAACAAAGCATGGTACATCAATAAAAAAGTCATTTTGCCACACATGAATGCCTTTAGCAGTTGGAGCGGAAAGTTTGATCCGAATTACCAAATAAAATCACAGTTAGCAGATATTGAGAAGGCACTGAACTATTTAGATGGCGGCATAACAGATGGCAGGAATATGGAACTGTGTTTAAGAGCTGCACAAGAAACAGGACAGACACGAAAAATACAACTTAAATATTTTTATGTGACCTTTTATAAAAAGGGAACATGCCATATTGAATTTACTAATGAGGATCTATTGAAAAAACTAAATATCTTTGGAAGCCAGCAGAAAAAATGGCTGCCGCCTGGATATGGAAAGAAAACGTATGATGAAATGCTGCCAGAAGAAAAGATTGTCATTGATGAATTTGAAGGAAAAGACAACTATGCGTATACCCTGCAAAAACAGGATTACTTTATTTACAATCCGATGAATTCTATCCCATGTTTAGAAATGAATGCCAGCTGATAACACAAATGCAATAAAATGTCTGACAAGCAAAGTTAAAAACAGTAATTCAAAAAATGCAGATAACATTTTCATAATCATAGTTGGAAATGAAAGTGTTATCTGCTATAATATAAAAAATTATATAGTTGACATTCTGAGGAGATAGCAAATGAAAGTTTTGATCATTAACGGAAGTCCACGAATAAATGGAAATACATCCATTGCAATTGATGAAATGGTAAAGACATTTCATGCCGAGAGTGTTGAAACAGATGTCGTTCAGGTTGGAAACAAGGATGTGCGTGGATGCATTGCGTGCGGACAATGCGCCAAGGCGGGAAAATGCGTGTTTATCGATATTGTAAATGAGATTGCCCCTAAGTTTGAAGAAGCAGACGGTCTGGTTGTTGCAAGCCCAGTTTACTATGCTTCTGCAAATGCAACCCTGATTGCCGTACTGGACCGTCTGTTTTACAGCACACACTTTGACAAGACCATGAAAGTTGGGGCAAGCGTCGTCTGTGCGAGAAGGGGCGGCTGTTCGGCAACATTTGACGAACTCAATAAATATTTTACAATCTCCAACATGCCAGTCGCTTCCAGCCAGTACTGGAACAGCATCCATGGGCGGGAGCCAGGGCAGGCAGACATGGACGAAGAAGGGAAGCAGACAATGCGTGTACTTGCGAGGAACATGTCATTTCTGATGAAATGTATAGCGCTGGGGAAGGCGCAGATCGGTCTGCCGGAAACTGAGGAACATGTATGGACCCATTTCATCAGGTGATAAAAAAGAGGCTGTGTCTTATATTTTTTATATAGTGGACACCATTTTACTGGATATTGACAGTAGATTTTAAAAACGATACAATAAAAATATGTAATGACTTGACAAATGACAAAATTATATATTTACAGGAGAAGTAGCGCATGGATTACAATAAACTGACATTCACTAATAATTTTGTATTCTGTAAGGTTCTGGAAAATAATCTAGATTTATGCCGGCAGCTCCTGGAACTTATACTTGGCGTTAAAATAATGAAAGTAGAGCTTGCGGACAAGGAAAAAGTACTGGATATCACACCTGACGGCAAAAGCGTGCGGCTCGATATTTACGTGGAGGATAGTAAAGGTGCCGTATACAATATCGAAATGCAGGTTGCAGCAAAACGGAACCTCCCGAAACGTTCAAGATATTATCAGGGAATGATCGATCTTAATTCAATAGAGAAGGGAGCCAGGTATAACTCTTTGAAAAAGAGTTATGTTATATTCATATGTATGTTCGACCCATTTGAGAAGAACCTGCCAATTTATACCTTTTCCAATCGCTGCATGGAAATGCCGGATCTGGAACTTGGCGATGAAACAACAAAAGTATTTGTAAACCCCTATGGCGATACAAAAGGGTTATCAGAGGGAATTAAGGCCTTCTTTGAATACTTAAAAGAGGAATTAATCCAGAGTGATTTTACAAAGAAACTGTATGAAGAAGTGGAAAAAGCAAGAGAAAACAAAGAATGGAGGCGCGAATATATGGCATGGATTTCAGAACTTGAAGAATCAAAAGAGGAAGCCAGAGAAGAAGGCAAGGAACAAGGTCGAGAAGAAGCCAGAAAAGCGGAGAGAGAGGAAACGGCAATCAGTATGCTGAAAGACAATATGCCCATATCTAAAATCATACTATATTCAAGGCTTCCAGAATCCCGTATACTGGAATTACAACAAAACCTAGCAGAAAACTAACACATTAAATAATCATTAAAATTTAAAAGAATAATTCAAATACTTAATATTTGTTGTATTATAAATATGAATTTGTAAAAATTAAAGAGATGAGATTTCAAAAGAGCCCAGTTTGTGGCCTTTTAAATCTCATTTTTTTAGCATTGATAAAAACCAGCTTTTGTATTTTTGATTTCCCACTAAAAACGTGATAAAATATCATTAAAATTAATCGGTGCTGATATCTGACTGCCAATAAAATAAGTCAGATAAAAAAAATGGAAGCAGGAGCAGGGTAATGTTTGAAGAAGTAGAAGTTTTAACACACAGCAGCATAAAAATAACAGGAAAAAGGGTGATATATTTTGATCCTTTTGAGGTTAAGGAAGAAAGCCATGATGCAGATCTTATATTTATAACCCATGATCATCATGATCATTTTTCGCCGGAAGACATTAAAAAAGTAGCAGACGAAGACACTTGGATCATCATGCCAGAGAGTATGAAAGGACATGGGGAAAACTTGAGGAACCTTAAATGTAAATTTGTCCATCCTAGCGGAATAATCGAGGCAAAAGGGCTTATGATAAATGCAGTTCCTGCATACAACAGGCTAAAGCCGTTTCATACAAAAGGAAAAGGCTATGCAGGATACGTGATGACAATGGATGATGTCAGGTATTATGTGGCTGGAGATACCGACATGACACCCGATAACCAGGACATAAAATGTGATGTGGCACTTATTCCTGTCGGTGGAAAATACACAATGGACTGCAAGGAAGCGGCCAATCTTGTGAACCGTATGAAACCGAAGCTTGCAGTTCCTACACACTATGGGACAGTCGTGGGTTCACCTGATGATGGGAAAAAGTTTGCAGAACTTGTAGACAGCAGGATAGAAGTGCGTGTAATGATATGACGGGCAGAAAGGAGAGGATACTGTACAGACTGCTCAGATAACCGGCGGGATTGGAGACATAGAGCGGATTTTCAAATTAAGGAAACAAGGTATAAGAAGAAGACGCTTAAAAACCTGACAGAAGAATTGTCTGCTGGCCATGATTAATGACATCTGTGCAGCTGCAGATCTGAAAAATCCTGATGTAGTAAAACATGTCCTATTTATGGTGGAAAGTGATATATAGAAAAAATAAAAGCTTTTGTTCAGTTTGACAGGATTGTATACGTTATATTTTCATCAAAATCCGAAATAATATATTAAGAATTTGTGTTTTTAATATGTGAAGGAATCGATAATGGAAACAATCCTGTGCATAGATACTCCCGTGCTGATGATATATTTCGTGCACGGATACAAATGGAAAAATAACACCAATACGGTTCCGCTTTCGTGACAGGAATGGGGAGCTTATCACGATCAATATAGATAAGGTTATTTCAACAGACCAGGATCAGGGTTCGCTTGGGGCAAACTTTATCTGTACGACATCTCTTTATGGTATGCAGCGGACGTTATTCCGCCTGCGGCATAATTATTATGCCCATGAGTGGCGGATGGCAGGTATTGGTTGTTAATATCCAGCCTCATCAATCAGATGGTTCGCAGCCACGGTAATCCGCCGTGCTAGCAGGTTTTTATCAACAATGCGGTCATAGAGTGCCATGACTGCATCTATAATCAGCTTTTTTGAGGAAGATGGCTCATCCAGATTCGTAGTTCCATGTGCATGTTTGGGGATTTTCCGTCCGTAACGGTCTGTAGTGACTTCGCCTTTGTATCTGCCAGCTGTTTTCGGATCGGGGAAGAATTCTACATTATTTGATTTTTATGCCCTGCTGTTTCTCCTGTAGTCACTCGGTGATATTCCCATATTTTTCTTAAACGTATAAGAAAAATAATGGATACTATCAAAGCCGCAGTTTTCCGCAATTGTATTGATGCTCTGTTCAGTAGTGGAAAGCAGCTGCTTTGCTTTTGAAAGCCGCTCCTGTAAAATATAATCACTAATTTTCATTCCAGTGTTTTGTTTAAAAAGCCGAGAAACATAGGTTTCGTTATAGCTCACAAGCGCTGCGATATTGGATAGATTTAGCTGTTCATGCAGGTTGGACTGTATGTATTTTTGTATTTTCTCTATTGTAGAGTTGTTGCGGGAATTGCCTTTGTTTTCAACAATACGGAAGACATTTTGTGAACACGACTGTAAATATTGAAAGGCCTGATTCCAGTCTGTAAAATTCTGAACATAGTAAAGCGGGTAAATAGCATTATGGGTTGACAGCTCTTCCTGCAATTGATAAGAGTCAATATAATTCAATAGGTCTAGGGCAATTGTCTGGTAAATCCGAACACAGTAAAGATTATGCATACTATGTCTGTTTAGGCAGATTTCCCATAATTGCTTGAGAATAGTGAAATAATCCTGTTGATTTCCATGAATAAGACAATAATTTAATTCACGTAACAACGACTCATTATTTGGTTCATGCTCTTTAGATAGGGTTTGTTCATTCATAGTATCATTATGATGGCACAATACCACAGTGGGGAACATGACTGAGAAATCCATTTTTTCTAAAACAGTCTGGAAATGATAAAAGATTTCGTGTACTTCCGGGCAGTTCACCGGACTGGTATAGAAAAGTAACACCACTTTTTTGCGAATTATTTTCTCGATGTCGGAAGCCAGGCTGTCAGTCATGTTTTTAAAAAGGAAATGGGATTAGATACTCCAAAATCAGCATTTTCACGACATTGAAAAAACCATAATCCATCTCCGTTATCAAGCTGCAGCAAAAAACAGCTAAACCGGTTAGAAGCATAAAATTCAGCTAAATGAAGATATTGCAGGCACTGATTATAATCCCATGTGCGGCAGTCTTTAAAGCTTCTGTGGCGTATATTCATATAGATCAGGTAGACAGGTGCATTAAGGTCTAATGGATTGTCAGATTCTAAAAAAGTGTTTTCCGAATGCAGTGTTTCCATCGGCATTCCGGATTGAAGTATCCGCAATGTATTTTGAATAAGCAAATGTGAAAGGTACTTGTTTCTTTTCAGTGTATCATCTAATATTGTCTGCTGTTTTTGTTCCTCTATAATATCACCGACAGCCTGGGAAAGGGTGTCAAGAATCACTGATTCAGGCTCCGTCTTTAACAGATAAGAAATATGAGGCAAATCAGTAGCTTTGTATATATAGTCAAAATTATCATATGCTGTCAGGAAAATAATCCGGCAGTTGGACCATGTCTTAGAAATTTTATCAGCTAATTCCAAACCAGTCAAACCAGGCATTTGAATATCCAGAAGAATGATGTCAATTTTAATATCTGCCAGAATCTTTAAAGCTTCCATGCCAGAGTAGGCTTTGTAAACTTCCAATACATTTCCGCAGTGTTCTTCCGCAAATGCAGCCATATAATTCACAATATGATGTTCATCATCCACAATTAATAAATTCATCTTATTATATTCCTTTCATCTGTTTCATCACTTCAAACCCATTATATTACTATGATTCGTGATCACTATGATCATACAATTAAAGGCCATCATTTATGGAAAGCGTGATCTCTACAGCCAGTCCACCAAGTTCTGAACGGAATACGGACATAGGTGTAGTCAAATGGGAAAAAAGTATTAATCTTTTTTGAATATTCAATATTCCGGTCATTTCTCCAGTGAACTGAGGGCTTCTTGAAGCTGTTAAACGTTCTGTCAATATATTTAATGTATCATCTTCAAGTCCGTTTCCATTGTCTTCGATCACTATTTTCAAAGTATCCTGGTCTGGATGAAAAGAGATCTGCACCAGACCGTGTTCCTCTGTATTTTTCAGACCATGTTTAAAAACATTTTCTAATACAGGTTGAAGGATCAGCTTTGGAACCGGCAAACTGGTATACTTTTCTGGAAGTTCTGCTGCTTCAATGTGGATACGGCCACTAAACCGGAGCTCTTGTATAAAAATGTAGTCTCTGGCGTGGGAGTATTCAGCGGATAATGGCACTAAATCATTGCTGTTTCTGGTAATATATTGGAAATATCTTGCCAATGCGTTGGCAATTTCTTCTGCCTGTTCCGAATCCCAACGAATCATTTTCTGCAGCATAAAGAAACTATTGTACAAAAAGTGTGGATTAATCTGTGCCTGTAATTGTTTCAGCTCTGCCTTTTGCAATAACATAGTCTGGGTATAGTTTTGTTCAATCAAAGTATTTAACTGGCTGACCATGTGATTGAATCCATTAAATACGTAATTAAAATCGGAACCGTTGGTCAATTCTGTCTGTACTGTAAAATCACCTTGCTCTACCTGTATAAAAGCCTTGGTTAACTGGGTAAAAGGCTTGTGTACCATTCGGTATATGCCAAACAAAAAAAGAATACAGGCTGACAGGATTGCAAAGCAGAAGATGATTATCATGATATAACTGGAGGATATCACGCTTGACAGGAACGAAGTGGGAAGGAGCCGCACATAATAAGCACCAGAATATGTCAAAAAATAGTAAAAGGCATAATATGTCTGATCATGAATGGTAGTTTTCTGGTAAAGAGGGTAGTCTGTCCCATGATCGTTTTGTGCGATCATTTGTTGTGCCAGTCTAACCGCTTCCGCTTTCATTTCAGGTTCCATATTAGATAAAGCGAAGTCATTTCCGGTGGAAAAATAATAGTAGTCATATTCATACGTGCAGTTATCAGCAATGGACTGTTGGAGAGTATCCAGGGATAAAGTCAGGATTATGTTGTAATCTATAGCGGAGGATAGTGGTTCCATGATCAGGGAAAGGGCATAATTATCACTGATGGGATCCATGTAATATTGCAAATGGGCTTTTGCAGAAGATAAATCGATGTATTGCTGGTTTTGCGATTGATCCAAAACAGTAAAGGACCCATATGCATATGCTGACGAATGGTACATCTCTGATGTGTTTGGAAAATGAATATGCACACTCTCTAACAGCGGATGAAAGTTTTTAATGGATGTAAGCTGGTTCCTCAAGGAATTTATAAACGAGAAATTTTCATAATTGCCCATATCTACAGTCTTTTCCTTAAAATGTATCCATTCATAATTTCCCATAAGCCGATAGTCCATGTGATACAACTGCTGTAAACTTTCATCCAATTGATGCATATAGGAAACATTGCTGTCATGGATGGCGGTCAGTGTCTGCTCCTCCAGTTGTTTATTTGCATGGTACAGGAATAGGAAACTGATACTACTTGCAGGAATGAATAAAGTTAATAATAAAATTGTGATTTTTTGTATGAGATGATAGCGTAGTTTTATTGTTATTCCCTCCCGACATATTTTATTTTGATTTGATAATTTGTATCAGGATCATGTTTTTATCTTATCATGAGAAATAAGAATTGTATAGCTATGTAGATTTGCAATATTTTTACTTTTTTAAGAAATCTTTTGATTATTAAAAAATGAAGTACAAATTTTAAAAAAATGTAAAGATAATACAAAGATAAAATTCCACACATTCTATAAAATCTATATTAACTTAAAAACAAAAGTTTTGTAAGGCATGTTAAGTAAAAAGGAGGAAGTTAAAATGATGGGAAAAACATGGAGGAAACGACTGACAGCTATAGGATTGGTAGCAATTATGGCATTCAGTATGGCAGGATGCGGAGGCAAAGAGGGAGGCAAAGCGGGAAACAGTGCATCACAGGCTGTTGCAATTCCGGAAGGCTTATGGGATCCCTATGAAGAAGTAGTGGTTCTGACTACTGTAGTGGAGGAAAACTCAGGGACAAATTTTCAGAATGGTGACACTTATGACGATAACACATGGTATCGGGCATATAAGGACAGATTCAACATTCAGGTCAAGAACCTGTGGGTAAGCAACGACTATGGAACAAAACTGAATCTTTCCATTGCCGACAAGGATATTCCCGATGTGTTCCATGTAGATGGTAAACAGCTGGAACAACTGCAGAAATCGGGGCTGATCATGGATCTGACAGAGCTGTTTGATACATATGCTTCAGACAACTTAAAGAGCTATATGGAGCAGGAGAAAGATACTTATGAGACAGGCTGCTATGATGGGAAGCTTTATGGTATACCGCAGCTTAGTTATGGTATCATTGACCAGTTCCAGTATGTATGGATCAGAAAGGACTGGAAGGATGAGCTGGGATTGGCAGACCCTCAGACGATGGATGACGTGATGGCCATTGCCAAGGCGTTTCAGGAGAATTACAGTGAGTGCGAGTATGCCCTGGCAGAATATCAGTCCCTGGATAGCCTGTTTCGGCTGGCGCTTGGTTTCGGTGCGCATTCAGGTATCTGGATCGAGAAGGAAGATGGTACGATCGAATACGGTTCCATCCAGCCTGAGATGAAAGAAGCGCTCGCAGCTTATGCACAGTGGTATGCGGATGGTATCGTGAATCCGGATTTTGCTACGACCAAGTATGAGAAGATGTGTGAGGATGTAATTAATGGCAGATGCGGTGTGGTTCCCTTTGCGCAGTGGTTTGGCTATAATCCGGGACCGAATATCGTAGATAATCTGGGAGCGGAAGCAATTTTTGAGCCATATGCCATTCCTTCTGCTAATGGTAAAGAGGTAAAGGGAAGCGTCAGTTTCGGCAATCGTGGTTATATCGTGATCAGCAGTAAATGCAAGAATCCGGAAGCAGCGATCAAACTCATCAATTTCTGGTGCTATATGATGGATGATGCGGCAGGAAAAGAAGATCCGGAATTTATCAGCTCTCTGTTTGACAATAATTATCCCAACATTCCATATGGATTATGTGTCATTAATCCGAATACGGACTATAATCAGTACATTCAGGTGACAGAAGCACTTGCACGGGGATTGGACGAGGATGTAACAGCATTAGGAACAAATGCGTCAAAATACAATAGCTGTGTAGCATGGGTGAGGGAGCATGATTCTTCAGGCGTAGGCGACTGGCTCCAGCAGGGAAATGATAAATCCGCCTATGGTATTGCAAAAGAGTATGTGGATAACGAGATCTATGTGAAAAATGCCGTTTGGGGTATGGATACACCCCTGATGCAGAGTTACGGTTCTACTTTATGGGATATTTTACTGCAAGGTTTCATCGAAATTGTTCAGGGAACAAAGGATATTGATTACTTTGATACGCTGGTACAGAACTGGAAGGATGCGGGCGGAGACCAGGTAACGGCTGAAGTAAATGAAATTTACGGAAAAAATTAATTTTTGGAAGGGGAAATGGATTATGCAGAAAAAGAAAAAATCCAGAACAAAATTGAAAAATCAGGGCATGTATCATTTGATGCTCCTGCCTGGTGTCATTGTGACTTTTATCTTTTGTTACATTCCATTGTATGGAGTCATTATCGCATTTCAGGATTATAATGTGGGGATGGGTTTTTCCTCCCCTTGGGTGGGATTTAAGAATTTCGAATTTCTGTTTAAACAGCCCGCTTTTATACAGACCATATGGAATACATTATACATAGCAGTGTTCAAGCTGCTTTTGGGAATTGCGGTTCCCGTCACTTTTGCGGTGCTGCTCAATGAAATGGTTTCTGACAAGTTAAAAAGGGTTTATCAGACGCTGATTTATATTCCCAATTTCCTGTCATGGATTATTATGGCTGGTGTCATGATTGAAATTTTGGGTACGGATGGTATGATCAATGGCTTTCTTGGGAAATTTGGAATTGACCCTGTTTCGTTTTTGGGAGATCCTAAGATATTTCCATGGACGATGATCATCAGTGACATCTGGAAGGGATTTGGATATGGTACGATTGTATATCTGGCAGCGCTTACGGGAATTGACCCGGGACTCTATGAATCCGCAACATTGGACGGTGCCACCAGATGGCAGAAAATACGCTTTATTACTGTTCCATTGTTGAAGCCTACAGTTGTTTTAATGTTGGTGCTGGCACCTGGAGGGGTGTTGAATGCAGGATTTGACCAGGTTTATAACTTGTATGCCCCGGTAGTATATTCTACGGGTGATATTATTGATACCTATGTATATCGTCTTGGTATCCAGCAGGCACAGTATTCTATCGGTGCTGCCGTAGGTTTGTTTAAGTCACTTGTGTCCTGTGTTTTGGTGATCGCTTCTTATATTATTGCGGATAAAGTTGCCGGATATAGGATTTTGTAAGGAGGAAATGGATTATGGAGAAGAAAAAAATTTGTCTCTTTGATATCGTATTGGCTGTTTTTCTTGGCCTTGTATGTCTGACTTGTGTCCTTCCATTTGTAAATCTTCTGGCAGTCTCTTTCAGTGGCAGCACGGCAGTGTCGGCAGGAAATGTAGGATTTTTACCCGTTGATTTTACGCTCGCCTCTTATAAATATTTATTGGAGGATGGCAGGTTCTTCCGCGCGATGCTCGTGTCCTTTGAGCGGGTTATTTTGGGTACATTACTGAATCTGACACTGGCAGTTCTGACAGCTTATCCGTTATCCAGACCAAAAGGGGAATTATATGGCAGGGGATTTTATGTGGTATTTTTTGTCACGACCATGCTGATAGGGGGTGGCATGATCCCTACATACCTGCTTGTGTCCAGCCTTGGGTTAAGAAATACCATCTGGTCGCTGGTCCTGCCGGGCGCACTTCCGGTATCGAATATGATCATTTTGATGAACTTTATCCGGGGACTTCCGGAAGAATTGGAGGAGGCAGCATCTATTGATGGTGCAAATCCTTTTCAGATATTGGTAAAGATTATCCTGCCTCTTTTAAAGCCATCGTTGGCTACTGTAGGTCTGTTCTGTATGGTAGGACATTGGAATGACTGGTTTAGCGGCATGATCTATATGAGCGATACCTCAAAATATCCGCTGCAGACCTATATGCAGTCTCTGTTAAAAAATTTTGAGACGCTGCTGATGGGTGACAGCACCCACGACATTAAGGCGCTGCTGTCCATGATGAATGCAAGAACAGGCCGTGCGGCGCAGATGTTTTTGGGCGCCCTGCCGATCATGCTGGTGTATCCGTTCCTTCAGAAATATTTTACCAAAGGATTGGTTTTGGGAAGTGTAAAGGGCTAAGAATCTCCTTGATAGTAGTTTACTAAAACGGATATATTATGTAATATATACATAGATATTCAAGATAGACTGGGTAGTAGTTTCTACAATAAAAGGAGTGCCGGTGATGAAAAAAATAAGTGTTTTATTCCTGAGTATTTTGATGGTATCCTTGGTTGCATGTAATGCGGGAAAATATGAGGAAGACAATATTATCCTGACTACTGTAGTGATGGAAAATGTAGGTACACAGTTTCAGAATGGTGATACCTATGATGACAATACATGGTATAGGGCATTTGAAGAGCGCTTTCACATTTCAGTAAGAAACTTGTGGGTTTCCAATGATTATACCACAAAGCTGGATATATCTATTACTGATGGCGAGCTTCCTGATGTTTTTCAGGTAAACGAGGTACAATTCAGCAGACTGCAGGAGATGGGGTTGATCATGGATCTGACAGATACTTTTGAGCAGTATGCTTCTGATACATTAAAAGGGTACATGGCATATGACAATTATACTTTTCAGACGGCATGGAAAGACGAACAGCTGTGGGGAATCCCACAGCTGAATTATGGAATCATTGACCAGTTTCAATATATATGGATCCGTAAGGATTGGAAGGAAAAGATACAGGCCAGTGATCCGGAAACAATGGATGATGTAGTGGCGATTGCACAGGAATTTGCGGAAGTCTTTGGCGGATATCCAATAACGGAAGACAGTTCACTGGAATGTATGAAACGGCTGGCTCCGGCGTGGGGAGCCAATCCAGGAATCTGGATCAGGCTTGCGGACGGAACCATAGGTTATGGTTCTGTACAGCCAGAAATGAAAGAAGTGCTGGAAGTATATGCAGAATGGTATGAGCAGGGGATCATTAATCTAGATTTTCCTATTTATGATTCGCGTAAGATGTTTCAGGATGTGGTGGAAGGAAAAACCGGAGTTTGTCCTATGGCACAATGGATGGGTTATGACCCAATGCCTGATGTTATTAGAAAACAGGGGGAAAATGCTTTTTTTGAACCTTATCCAATTCCCTCTGCCAATTCCAAAAATGTTTACCAGAATATCAGTTCCGGGAATAGGGGATATATTGTAATCAACAAAAATTGTGAGCACCCAGAGGCAGTCATGGAACTGATCAATTTTTATGTATATATGATGGATGAGGCAGCGGAAACAGAATCGCCGGAGTTTATCAGTTCCCTGTTTGACCATTCTTATACAAATATCCCTTATGCATTTACTGTAATTAATCCTCAGACGGACTATAATCAGTTTCAGAGAGTGAAAACTGCACTTGCAGAAGGCGGGAATGCGGATGTTACAGAATTGGGCAAGGATGCTGTAAAATATTATAGCTGCATTAGATGGAAGACGGAGAAGAATCCTGATAATATTGGGGACTGGCTTCAACAGGGAAATGAAAAGTCAGCTTATGGCATTGCGGTGGAGTTATTAGAGCAGGAAGCTTATGTTCGTAATGAGGTATGGGGAATCAGTACCCCTACAAATTTAGAACGAGGGGATCTGCTGGAAAGTATCTTAAATGAAGGTTTCACAAAAATCATTCTTGGAGAAGAAGATTTAAATTATTTTGATGTTTTAGTACAACAGTGGAAAGATGCAGGTGGGGATCAGGCCACTATAGAAGTAAATGAGATGTATGGAGGAAAATAATCATGTCTATCATAGTAGATGAGAAAGAGAAGATATTTACTTTACACACAAAAAATACAACATATCAGATGAAAGCAGATGTCCAGGGTACCTTTCTCCATGTTTATTACGGGGAAAGGTCAGATGACAGCGATAAATCCTATGTAGTGTACATCAGGGACAGAGGATTTTCGGGTAATCCTTATGAGCTGGGAAAAGAAAACAGGGCATATTCTTTGGATATCCTTCCACAAGAGTACAGCTGTTTTGGGACAGGCGATTTCCGTATCAGTGCATTAAAAATACAGAATGAAGATGGGAGCCTGGCATCAGTTCTTTGTTACAGGGGTTATAACATTCATAAGGGGAAGTATTCCATACCGAATCTGCCAGCTGTTTATGCGGAGGACGGGACTGCGGACACGTTGGAAATCATTCTGGAAGATTCGTATTCAAAGGTGGAAGTGCATCTGTTGTACGGTGTCCTGGAAGAGAATGATATCATTACCCGTGCAGTAAAGATTATGAATCAGGGGGACAAAAATATTGTATTACAGAAGGCCGCCAGTATGAATCTGGACTGGATCAATGGCGAATATGACTGGATAACATTTTATGGTGGACACGTTAAGGAAAGGACCGTGCAGAGAAGTGAGCTTGACCACGGCATACATTCTATAGGAAGCGTGCGCGGCACTTCAAGCCATCATTACAATCCATTTGTACTTGTCAGTGAGAAAAATACAGATGAGGAGAAGGGCGGATGCTATGCATTTTCATTTCTTTATAGCGGGGAATTTCAGATGGAGGCTGAAAAAGACCAGGTAGATCAGACCAGACTGATCTGTGGCATCCATCCGGATAATTTTGCGTGGAATCTACGGCCAGGTGAAGCATTTGACACACCGGAGGTCATGATGACTTACAGCGCACACGGATTTGGTGCGGTCAGCAGAAACCTGCATAAGACCATACGGAAGAATATCTGTCGTGGAGAGTGGAAGGAGAATCGGCGCCCGGTTTTGATCAATAACTGGGAAGCGACGTATTTCAATTTTACAGGGGAAAAATTAGTTGCAATTGCAAAGGATGCTGTAGATTTAGGGGTAGAACTTTTTGTGCTTGACGATGGTTGGTTTGGAAAGCGTGATGATGACAATTCAGGTCTTGGCGACTGGTTCCCCAATGAGAAGAAACTGGGATGTACGCTAAAAGAACTGGCTGAGAGGATTGTGGAATGTGGCTTGCAGTTTGGTCTCTGGTTCGAGCCGGAGTGCATTTCAGAAGACAGCGATCTGTACCGTGAACATCCTGATTGGGCTGTGGCGATACCGGGGAGAAAGCCGATACTTAGCAGAAACCAGTTGATTCTTGATTTTTCGCGGGAAGATGTACAGGACCATATCATAGACCGCATGTCAGCTATTTTTGCAGATACACCGATTACTTATGTGAAATGGGATTTTAACAGAAGCGTGTGTGACAAATACAGCAAGGCACTTGATGCACAGGGGCAGGGGGAATTTGCCCACCGGTATGTGCTTGGACTTTATCGTGTACTAGAGATATTGACTACAAAGTTTCCTCATATTCTGTTTGAGGGCTGCAGTGGCGGAGGCGGACGGTTTGATACAGGCATGCTGTATTACACGCCGCAGATTTGGTGCAGTGACAATACTGATGCGATAGCCAGACTCGGGATACAGTATGGTACTTCTTTCTGTTACCCTGTGTCCACTATGGGGGCACATGTTTCTGCAGTGCCCAATCATCAAACCTGCCGTATCACACCTTTTTCAACAAGAGGTTGTGTGGCAATGGCGGGAACTTTTGGCTATGAGCTGGATGTCACAAAGCTGACTAAAGAAGAAAAAGAGCAAGTTCGGCGACAGATTGAAACCTTCAAGGAATATTATGATCTGATTCAGTATGGTGAGTATTACCGGCTGCTGTCCCCTTCTGATGAGCAGTGTACTGCATGGGAAATGGCAGATCCAGAGGGACGGGAGGCTTTGGTAAGCGTGGTATATCATCATGTGATGGCAAATGCTGCGCCCGTTATCGTGAAGGTATATGGCCTGAAGGCAAATGCAAATTATCAGATACACCTAAATACGGATGGC
Source organism: uncultured Lachnospiraceae bacterium (assembly GCA_947175285.1). The sequence continues at coordinate 20,162 of CAMWMM010000002.1, read as the reverse complement.
ATGGAATCACTGCCAGATCAGGCAAGAGAATGGTTTATGAAGAATCTGCCCTATGGATATAAGGAAGGGGAAAAGATTACCGGTTTGGCGTTGCAGCAATGTGGTCTGGTAATTCCAGATGTGACACAGGGATTTCAGGCATGGCAGATACATATTGTTGAAACTTCCTCATAGGAGAATATGGAATGGAATGCAATGATACATAATACAAAATAATTTTGTCAAATTAGGAGGAATCTTGTTTACGGTAAAAATATTAATAAATTCGATTGACCGCGCAAAGAAGTTTACAAGCATTGTATCAAAGTTAGATGCAGACATGGATATAATTTGTGGTCGATATGTCATTAATGCGAAGTCCATTGTGGGAATTTTTACGATTAACTTATCACAACCCGTTGAACTCCGTATCCACAAGGATAGGGAAGATGCAGAAAAAGTTGTCGAGAAGCTGAGAGACTATTTAGTATAATATTTATGTGTAATTAGTCGTATAAAAGTGAATGTTTTTTGCAATGCCCCACATAAACGTGCTATATATTGGACTCTGCACGATTTACTGTTAAAAGGGAAACAAATAATTTTGAAATATTGTTCAGAAGTGGTTAGGAGGATCATTTATGGCAGAAACATATATTACGGAGGAACAGCGGGTAAGATGCCAAAAAGTAGCAGATGCTTTCAATGAACTGTATGAGCAGACGGATGTGATGGTAGCAGATGCCGGAAGGTTCGGTTTTGTCCGTCTACAATGGTTCAATGAGGGTGAAAACTTTGATTCTGCTGCGATATATTCAGACAGTTCGAAGCTATTTGAAGAACTTTGGCAGAAATGGTATGAACATGAAGTTTTAACGCCTGTATTGGGAACGCCGTTTGAAGCACTGGAGTACGATGAAATATTTCGAACATTTTCTAAAGACAGACAGGAGGAAATACTAAAGAAAAAGGATTACTTTCGTGCATTGTGTAGGTAACATTTTTATGTATCTGTTTTCAATTGTTGAAGAAATGCACTGGAGGCTCTTGAAAGAACCTGATACTTTTTCCAAACAATACAAAGTTCTGCTTCTAATGCGGGGGAAAGCGGTTTAAAACATAAATTGCTGTCCCCTGTCGTGTTGATCAGTCTGTCCAAGGCGATCACATATCCAAAGCCCCTTTTGACAAATTGTGCGGCGTTATAGATCAGATCATATGTTGCAACAATATTGAGCCTGGAAATATCCGTCTTTAACCAGTGGAACATTTCCGTATTGTTTGAGGTCTGATGGGATACGATTAAAGGCTTATCCCATAAATCCTCTGCGCAGACCGTTTCCTTTCCTGCTAACGGACTGTCTTTGCGCATCAGGACACCCCATACATCTTTTTGGGGAAGTTTGAGGTGATCATACTTGCTGATGTCCGCGGCTCCAACCAATAACCCGAAATCAATTAGCCCTTTATCCAGTTTTTCCATGACACGTTCTGCATCGCCGCTATAAATGTGATAATGAATGAGAGGGTGCTTTTTCTGCAGATCACAAGCTGCCTGTGCTAAATAGGAAATACTTTCCGTTTCTCCGCAGCCGATATAAATATCGCCGCTTATGTTCTCATTGGAAGATGCCAGTTCTGCCTTTGTCTTTTCCATTAAATCAACTAATTCTTCCGCACGTTTCCGGAGCAGCATTCCGTCCTCGGTCAGGGTGACTTTTTTGCTTCCGCGAATGAGAAGCTGTTTTCCTAATTCTTCTTCCAAATCCTTTAACTGTCTAGAAAGCGGCGGCTGCGTCATGCGCAGGGCTTCCGCTGCCTTTGTTATGCTTTCTTCCCTTACAACTGCAAGGAAATACTGTAATACCCGAATGTCCAAGTGTAAAACCTCCCTGATAATGTCGTTATCTTTACAATAACAAAAAGAACCATACTTTTCAAGTATGGAACGCCATTCTATATATGTATTTGATATTATGTTTATGGTGAATTACAATAGAACTTAGATAATAGAAAATGTGAAACAGTTTCTATCATAGGTCAGGAGGAAATGGTATGAATATTTTAGTTCTGAATGGAAGTCCGCGTCCAAGGGGAAATACAAGACAGATGGCTGACGCCTTTCGGGAGGGCGCTGTATCTGTAGGACATAATGTAGAAGTAGCAGATATCTGCAAAATGAAGATTGGAGGATGCATGGCTTGCGAATACTGCCATACAAAGAGAATGGGTGTCTGCATACAGAAAGATGATATGCAAGAGGTTTATAAGCTGCTTGAAAATACAAAAATGTTAGTGATTGCGTCCCCTATTTACTATCATGGCATATCGGGGCAGTTGAAATGTGTAATTGACCGCTTTTATTCTGCCGCGTATCCTGTCGGACCGTCCTGTTTGAAAAAGACTGCAACGATTTTAAGTTCCGGTGATCCGGATATGTATGAGGGGGCTTTATTTTCTTTTAAAGGAGATTTTCTAGGCTATCTTGGACTGGAAAATATGGGTGTGTTCACGGCATATGGCAGCGAAAACGGTTCAAGGGAAAAGCTGGATGAGTTAAGGGATTTCGGACGGTCGCTGAAATAAGAAAAAACACGGAAGGGGATGTTTGTTTTGGCTTTAGAAGATATATTGGAAGCGTTCCAGGGCGAAGAAGGAAACGCTGCGCAGAATCCAGAGTGGAGGGAATTTTTTGATGCCGTTTGTCAGAAGGCAATCCGGATTGGCATGGAACTGAATAATCAGTACCATACCCCGGAGGAACTCCGGGAGATTATGGGGCGGCTGACGGGGAAAAAGATTGATGATACCTTCCGGCTGTTCCCTCCGTTCTATACAGACTTTGGTAAAAATATCACAATTGGGAAAGATGTCTTTATCAATTCAGGATGCCATTTTCAGGATCAGGGCGGAATTGAAATCGGGGACGGAACCCTGATTGGCCATAATGTTGTATTGGCGACAATCAACCATGACCTGAATCCGGTGAAAAACAGAAAAAATCATTATGCACCGATAAAGATTGGCGCTCATGTTTGGATTGGCTCTAACGCAACGATATTGCCAGGAGTAACGATTGGCGACTGGGCGGTGGTTGCGGCGGGAGCCGTGATTACGCGGGATGTTCCTGCCATGACAGTAGTTGGAGGCGTTCCTGCAAAAGTGTTAAAGGTCATTCGGGAAGAAAAGGAGGAGCGCCATGAAACGGTTGATTAATTTTATGCTGGTCGTTCTGCTTATAGCTGTGTTATCAGCCTGCGGGAAACGGGCAAGGACAGAATCCGCTGTAGATAAGGATGCCGGACAGTATGGGCAGACAGAGAGTGGCGGAACAACAGGGGTGGCAGAACAGTCAGCAGATTTAGAAACCATACAAACCGGGATACAGATGGGATATGATTTGGGTGGAGGGGAAGAACAGCAGCTACAAATACAGGAAGGCGGTAATACAGTGGCAGGGGATATTTCTTTTAACTTTGAAACAAAGACGGTTTTATTGAACAGTGGGTATGAAATGCCCATATATGGGATTGGCACATACAGCCTGACCGGGGATACCTGTGTGAAGTCCGTCGCATCGGCATTGAACTGCGGAGTCCGTCTGATTGATACTGCCTATATGTATCGTAATGAGGAAAGCGTAGGGGAAGCTGTCAGGAATTCCGGCATACCGAGGGAAGAAATCTTTGTGATCACAAAGCTGTACCCGAATCAGTTTTCTGATCCGGAAGCTGCGATTGAGGAGGCACTTTCTAAATTAGATATAGAATACATTGATATGATGCTGCTCCACCACCCAGGAGCAGGCGATGTGGAAGCTTACCTCGCAATGGAAAAAGCGGTCGCAGATGGTAAGATCCGTTCACTAGGTCTATCAAATTGGTATGTGGAAGAACTGGAGGAATTTTTACCTCAGATAAACATTATGCCTGCCCTTGTCCAGAACGAAATACACCCGTATTATCAGGAAAATGATGTAATCCCATACATTCATAGCCTTGGGATCGTGGTGCAGGGCTGGTATCCTCTTGGCGGCAGGGGATATACGGCAGAACTGCTTGGGAATGAAGTGATTTTGGAGATTGCCAAAGTGCATGGGAAATCATCGGCACAGGTTATCCTCCGGTGGAATCTGCAAAAAGGTGTCGTAGTGATTCCCGGCTCCAGCAATCCCGATCATATTCAGGAAAACACGGAATTGTTTGATTTTGAGTTGTCGGAGGAGGAGATGGAGCGTATCAATGCCCTTGACCGTGGCGAGAAACATGACTGGTATTAAAAAGGTTTGTAGCTGGTCCCCCTTAGGAACTGTTCAGAAATAACATGTGTAACTTGCGTAGGATATTTCTTCGAGGGTGCAGGCCAAAAAACGTAGGCGTAGCGGGCTACGGCGAGGCTTTTTGACCTGCACCCTCGAAGAAATAGACAAGTCAAGGTGTGCAAGTTATTTTTGAACAGTTCCTTACTGGGTAATGGCACATGGACAAATGCCGGGAGATGTCCAGAAAGATGAGGGAGGTCCTGATACAATGGGAAATCCTGGTCGGAATATGGCATACCTGTTGAAGGTACTGGAAGAAAGGTGGAATAGCTAATGAGAAGAACAGTCAGTTTATTGCTTTCTTATGTTATAGTTTTTGTTTTGACGGCCTGCGGTCAATTTACTGAATCTGAAAAGCAGGAGGAAATACAGCCTGCTGTACAGAAAACAGATAAACAGTCTGGAACACTTCAGAATGGGACAGAGAAGGAAAAATATGAAACAGAAGAACAGTCCGATACAGAAACGAAAATGGAAACGGAGCTGTCTGAATCCGTTTTGACAGAGGAACGGGAAGCAGACGTGAGTACAAAAATATTGGTTGTATATTTTTCGTGTACAGGAACTACGGAACTTGTAGCGGAGTATATTACAGAGATTTTAGGAGCTGATATTTACGGGATTGTACCTGAAAATCCATATACAGAGGCAGACTTGTCATACTATACGAACAGTCGGGCTGATCAGGAACAAAATGATCCTGATATGCGTCCTGTAATTTCAGGTGATGTGGAGAATATGGAAGAATATGATACCATAATTCTCGGTTATCCGATTTGGCACGGTCAGGCTCCCCGTATTATTAGCACATTTTTAGAAAGTTATGACTTCTCTGGGAAGATAATCATACCGTTCTGCACTTCTCATAGCAGCGGGATTGGTTCCAGTGCAAGCGATCTCCATGTCCTTTGTTCTGAATCAGCAGTGTGGGCAGACGGAAAAAGATTTGAAGGCGGAGCTTCAAAAGAGAGTATTGTAGAATGGATTACAAAATTGGAGTTGAATGAAGCAAGATGATTGCGATTTTTTATTATAATAATATGCCATCTCCACCGGGTTTGGAGGCATAGAGCGGCAAATATCATTCATTGGAATAACGGTTCCGTTTTCCATAATGACCTGATGCCAGTGTTCCTCTATTTTTCCTATAGCTTCTGTTATGGTAAGATAGGAACCGCCTTCTTTTTTCCTGTCAGGAACAAAATAAGTAATGTTTACCTGCGGCTTTTGCATCAGATGTTCCCTGATCAGCGGTAAATGTTCATCCAGTTCTTCCTTTCTGATCTCGTCCAGTTCCATTTTATTGTTCGTCTGCCGCGCTGTTTCCCGGACAGCCGCATCATGTCCGGTCAGTGCGGCAAAAGGCAAGAACTGAGCAGCTCTGTCCAATGCAGGCATTTTTGGATGCTTTGTGGATTCATGGTGTGGCAGATTGATAATATCATCATATTTTCCCATTATGCCCTGTGCCCTCCAATCTGGTTGTTCCTTTCCTTACCTGTTGCGCCTTCCTCCAAATTTATGCCTTTTAAGATGGCATTTTTCCCGAATTTCTTCTTTACGGATAAAACGGCTTCCTGCAGGGCCCGTTCTTTTTTCATCTTTGCCTCTTCTTCCTGTTTCTGCTTTTCCAATGCCTCATAATCGGTAAACAGATTTAATTGGACAAAATCATCCTGCTTGTCTGCATGGACAGCAGCTTCATCAATCAGATGATTTGCAGCCACGGTAATCCGCCGTACCAGCAGGTTTTTATCAACAATGCGGTCATAGAGCGCCATGACTGCATCCATGATCAGTTTTGTTGAGGAAGATGGCACATTCAGATTCGTAGTTCCATGTGCATGTTTTGGGACTTTTCGTCCGTAACGGTCTGTGGTGACTTCACCTTTATATTTACCAGCGGTTTCCAGATTGGTCAGGTTTTCAATGTCATATCCGATAGTGAGCATCAGCTGGTCAGTGACCAGCTGTTTTTCTACCAGAACAAGCACGAGCAGGTCTGTCATTTCCTTTACAACGAGTTTGGCTTTTGTGGGATCATAAGGGCATTGGAGAACCTGACCGGAACACAGGCTGTTTGTTTCTGGTTTGTACTGTTTGATAAGGTCAATAGTTGTGGGTTCCCATCCCCATGCGTGGTCTATCAGCAGTTCCGCATTGATGCCAAACAGCTTGTAAAGCAGATCTTCATTATAATAATTCCGGTCATTTCCGATGGAACATCTTGCAACATCACCCATCGTAAACATTCCATGTTCCGCAAGTTTTTTGGCATATCCGCGCCCGACCCTCCAAAAGTCAGTGATTGGCTGGTGATCCCATAAAAGCTCCCTGTATTTCATTTCATCCAGCTGGGCAATGCGCACTCCGTTTTTGTCCGGTTCGACATGTTTTGCCACAATATCCATCGCGATCTTGCATAAATACAGGTTTGTCCCTATGCCAGCAGTAGCGGTGATGCCTGTCTGGGAAAGGATATCCAGTATGATCTTCGCGGCAAGTTCCCTTGCAGAGAGGGAATAGGTTTTCAGGTATGCGGTCACATCCATAAATACCTCATCAATGGAATATACATGGATATCTTCTGGAGCAATGTATTTGAGATAGATCTCGTAGATTTTTGTGCTGTATTCCATGTAGTACGCCATGCGGGGTGGGGCGATGATATAGGACAGTGAAAATTCGGGATGTTCTTGCAATTCTCTGGCAAGGTAGGATTCACCGAGAAATTTGTGGTCTGGGGCTTTGCATTTCCGCAGGGCATTTACTTCCCTGACTTTCTGCACAACTTCAAACAGCCTTGCTCGTCCTGAAATGCCGAATGACTTTAAGGATGGGGAGACCGCAAGGCAGATGGTCTTTTCTGTCCTTGATGCATCCGCAACAACAAGATTTGTGTCCATGGGATCAAGCTGCCTTTCGACGCACTCAACGGAAGCGTAAAAGGATTTCAGATCAATTGCGATATAGATATGATTGTTTTCCATTTTTTATGCCTCCCTTGCCAATTACCCTGTCTCTTTTTTTAATTACTTAAAATATAAAATTAATATAGAACAAATGTTCGCAAAATTCAATATGCTAATAAATTAAGTTGGATTCCAAATGTTGTAAAGTAGTGTATTACTTCGATGGTTATAAATCGCAATATTTTGTCAAAAGAATCTTAATATATACAGTGATTGGATAAAGTTATGATTGTGACTTTTAGTGGCCAAAGTGATATAACTAATAAGTGTATAATACAATTATTGCATAAACTATTCTTTAAATTAGCCTTTTGCGAATAGTCTACATTGCTCTACTATAACATAAAACTATACGTAAAATTTAATGCAATTTTCTAGATTTGAATGCAACACTTTTTAAGGCTGTTGTATTTAAACTTAGACAGATATGTAATACAACAAACTTATACAAGATTGGATTGAGCCCAGCTGAGAAAGGCGGGATTTCCCTAATTATGTCTTAGCCCCTGTCTGAATTCTTCCATAAATTATTCCATTATACCGATTCTGAAGTAATTAATCCTTCCTGTATAATTTTATTCACTCGCTTCACCGTAACTGCCAGCGGTCTTGCTATTGCTTTGCCTTGCTTTAAGTATTTGCTGAGCTTCGCTTTCAATTACTAACACCAATTTATGGTTTGCTACACATGGCGGTAATTACCAGTAGCTGAACTTATACCAGCAAGATTAATGCCATGTTAGACATACAACAAAAATGGCATGTACCACAGCTCCTCAATGGGTGAAATACCCGTCTATGTAGTCATCTATGGAAACAAAAAAGAGCAGATACCAACAACCGGATTTTTTCGGCAACGATACTCACTCTATGAATTTCTGCATGGTTCAATTATTGGGCGTCCTACCCTCCTTGTACTACGCCTTCAATATAACATCTATTTTGGTCAACAACAGATGTTATATTGAAGGCTCTTTCTCTTTGATTACATAAATCGCTATGATTCGCGTCCCAGTTTTGTTTAAACTAATAACAATCCTGCTACCTTGCGCATTCTGAATTTCTTTAGCCGGAAAAGAATCATATGCATCTTTTGATAAATAATATACAGGCGTGTATGGATCAACGGTTCCTAAGTGTTTACCCTCTGTATTTTGAACGATAATCAAAAGCTGATCTTCATATCGAAGAATGGCATTTTCATAAACACCGTCCTCTGGTCCACCAGGAGTGCCTTTATAGCGAAGCTCAGCAGGGCAAACCTGATAAATGCTACTGTCTTTCCAGTAATAGAAACCTGTCTGCAACTTTGAATCGGGGTAATCCACTTCTACAACCTTTCCATTTTCGATAGCTTTGTAGGTCATAGTTCCATCTAAGTATTGATGGTCGCCGGTTAGAAATGTATACCTATTTAGAGGTGGTATAGCGTTCCAGTTCAAAGTCTGATCCATATCCCAGACTGACTCTTTCTTAGGTGGTGCATATGCCACGCCGATATTACCACTATAATTCCCTGTGTTTTCTTGCTTGAAATCTGAATCAGCCTCGTCTGACCTATCAATAATGAAACCTGTGACAAATGCAGCAATATCTAATAAAAGCGCAATGAAAAGTGAAAAAATTGCAATTTCACGATAGGGACTGTATAAGTACACCAATCCCTGTTGCGCTGGATTGTGCTCCGTGAGGTAATTACGTGTTGCATTGTCTAGTCGACGTGTTGACGCAGCACGGTCAAAAGATTCCAGTGTCGCATTATTACCTGTCAAGGTGTATATCGGCAAACCACTGATTTTTGATTTCAAGTCATTGAACTGTTTCCTCCAAGATGCTTTCCAGTTAGAATTGTTCTCATTCACTGAAAGAATCATTCCGTTAGACAACTCATCAGTCAATCCTTGAATCTCAGAATCAAGTTCTTTTATGGAACGGTAGTTTTCAACAAACCGCACAAACTGATTCATGTTCGCCAAGAATGTTTGATAGTTGTTGTTCCCAGTTTCATCTACCTCCAAATCAACAGCACTTTGTAAACGGTCAAAAATCTCCGTTGCTAACGCCATCATCCTATCAGAATCAGGATTGCTTCCAAACAATTCCCGCTGAATTTCTCGAAGATTTGCCCCCACAAAGTAACTGGATACACCTTCTTCGGACATCCCTAAAACGCTAGCATAATAAACTGTACGCTGAAGAGCATTTTGATAATCCTGCCGTTGTTTTACAAGTTCACTCTGTCGTGTAATGCTTGCGTCATATGCTCTCGCTGCAGTGTTCACGGCATTTTGATAGGGTGTTAAATCTGTACCTGCTGGGGCATTATTCATTCTATTCTGTGCACTTATCAAGGAATTTTCTGCCCGCGTAACGCTCGCATCTGCATCAGCAATTTGTGTATCCAATGATGAGATAGCGTTTTGTAAAGCAGTCTGCATGGATTCAATGATTTCTGCTGATTGCTGTCGCGCATCTTGTGCAGTGTTCTCTGCCGTAGCCTGTTCCATGGCATCAATAATCGACAACATAATATCTTTGGCGGCAAAATCGTTCTGGGCATAGATACTTCTTTCAATAACCCAATCTAGGTTCCCCGCAATGTCCACCTTATCGGAATCCATCTCTGTTGCTTGGGCATATAATGCTACAATTTGGTCTGTCAATGATTGCTCCATTTCCTCACCATACTGCTCAAGATATGCATCTGCGGCAAAAAGTTCACTCCGATAGGCATCTTGCGCCAAAAGTCTACTCTCGGTATCCCAAGATTGGTCATAAGCCTGCTTAGCAATATAAAGGTAACTGAACCAAGATGAACAAAACAGGACAACAAAAGTGAGAATCAATAATACTACCTTGTGGTAATTCGCTTGACATCTGTCCCAGAATTTAAAAAACGAAAAATTTAATCCTAAGAGCAGTCCCTGTATTCCAAGGGAAGCTGCATAAGCCTGCCAGTTATCAGGGAAAGTGTACTCTTTCATTCCCTGAGCTGTAGCCCAGAAGGAGACGGCAGCTAACAGAAACGTGCAAATACGAAGCAAGGTTAAAACACCGCTGTTATGTTGTTGATTGCTTTTCATTTCTTGTAATACCTCCTCCAAATATGTTTTTTTGAGAAACATGGTGGTGTAAAAATATCATCGCCATCGTAGCTATTATCTCTTAACTCCTTGTCGAACATTTCGTTGAACTTCTCTTGTACTTTGATTGCAAAAGAAAGTTCCTTTTGGGGAAATACTATAGTGAATAGTGATGATAAGACTTTTTCAATTTGGAAATTGATAATGACTCCTAAAAGCAAGCCAGTTAAGAACTCTAATGTCGCCACAAAAATTAGGCGAACAAGTTGTTTTAATAGCGAATTTTTCTGCCCAATTTGCTCTACAACAAGCCGCACAATTTCAACAGACACAAAGATAACCAAGATAAACAAAATAACTGTAAATAAAGTAGTCCACTTATCTGTAAGATCAATGAAGGGAGATTTACTAGTTCCTAATGCGAACATAAAAGCAGTAAATACAGTCAAGACAGCAATTGCGGTATCATATTCCTCAAGTAAATTTTTGCTTTCTGAACTATTTTCTTCTCTCTCCTCTTTTCGACTATTTGTAAGGATTTTATAAATATATCGGCAAAAAAATATAAGTAACCAGATTGCAACGATAAGGAATATATAAAAAATTGTATAGTTTGCAAATGCCTGGAAAAATCCTTTATCATCATCCAGCGGGATAATATTGATTAAAGATGCCAACGCGCCTACAGCGTCAAACCAACTAAATGCAACAGATTGGAGGGTTCCAGAACATGGGATAACCATAAATAAGAGTGCCATCATAATGGATGCCACAAATGCACTCAAGAACTTTGTATACTCTAAAACCGAGGTTTTCGTGCTTTCCCAATGTTTCTCCCTATCTTTATGACGTTCCATCCATTGTTCGTGTTTTTGATCTCGGACTATACTATCTTTATCTGCCTGATCCTTTTGTTTGCTAATTTTTGCAGTAGCCTTCTCTTTTAACAACTCCTGCATATATTCCTTCCTTGAAATTCTCAACTTTCGCCGAGCTTCCATCTGTTCTTTTCTGTAATCCTGCCGCCACTTACGAATCTCTTCCCATTGCTCCTGATTCCAGCGAAGGATACGGATAAGAATTACTAACAAAGCAATTACACACGTAACTAACAGCCCAATCCACAGCCACCCCCAGAGGGACAACTGCCGCAAAATAAATGTTTCGTTTTGGATATTATTAAGAACATTGAGTGCTGAGGCAATTCCGCTGATGGCACTAGAACCAACAAAACCGCACACCTTCCATGTGTTGATCCTCTCCGTAAATGCTTGCGCCAACTCTAAAGCAATGAGTGCAGTACATAAAATATTAACATTAACAAGCTGAAACAACGACCATATTCCCAAAGAGTAAATGGTGGAAAAAATTACGGTTAAAAGGCATGGGAGTGTCAAAGATACGATACGCAATTTTGTCTCATTTTTCATTAATTCTACTCTCCTTTCTGCCGCAAAAGCAATTTTGCGGTAAAATGAAATTTTTGAAAATCACCCCACTTTCACTAAACGATTTCTGTATCCGTAATTTCTTTTTCGTTCTTGATAAATTTTCTCACCAGCACAAATGACTCAAGAGATAAAATAGATAAACTTGAGCTGCCATCTTTTTAATTTTGGGTGCAAAAAACGCTTAAGGTATAATAACCAAAGCGGTACTTCATTACCGCCTACTGATATGAATATGACAACATATCATGAGGTATCTATGCGGATATGGATGCTACGTTTTATCGCCAGATATGAATATGACAACATATCATGAGGTATATGACAATGCCTATTATTCAAGAAATTGGCAGACTACCTCCCTCAATACCTTGTATTTATGTCTAAAATGTAGCATCCCTTCAATCTTTTATTGTTTTAGAAATCTATCCCTTGCCTACTAGTGCAAGAGTGTTATTATCACCGCTCTCCGTCCCGATACTTAGGCCGTTTACCTCTATCGCCTAGAGTTTCCTTAGTTGTCACATTTCCTTGTCTGATGTCCCATATGCTTGCAAAAATGATCATGATATGGCTCTTGATAAGGTAATCCTTCACCGTGAGTGTCCTCATCTAAAAGACTTTGCCGAAATCAAGAGCTGCAAGACGCATCTCTTGGACGGGGACAACCCTTTTCGCCATGAGCTATGAGATTCTGAAAATGATTATCAGGTACTTATCCTAGCCTAGACAAGCCAGAACCAAAATTTCATTTTTAAGTATCTAATACACCACTTTACAACTTTTTTATATTTTTGTTCAGACATCGATTCTGCTATCAGAATCCTTGAAAATACAGCTTTTTCTAATTTACAAGGTGCAAATTTTGTTATAGGATACTATATTTGACCTGCTAAAAAACTAAAATTTGAGCACAAAATATTATTTACCACTTTGGGAGTAAACCTCGAAACGCAGAAAAATCAGTAGAACAAATTAAAGCTACTTTATTCAAGATGTCTTGAAAAAGCAAATCGTTAAAATGTTGTAAACTGGTGTATCTAATATATGACAAAAGTATTTTGAAACTTTCTAGTAGATTTTGAAATGGCATGCCTCCGTGTAAAAATATGAATTCATTTTACCCCAAACCAGTAAGGATACTTCCTGATCAACTGGTACACTTTGCTACAGTATAGTATGATATCGCAAGTGAATTGAGTCAAAAGGAAAATGTCATTTTATGATGCCTTTATGTTTACAATTCGATAGATAACTCCTGATTATCTTTCATTCTTTTCCTATTGCCGTGTTTGGCTTTTAACAAAATCCATTCTTGGGTCCTATTGTTACTACTATTGTCATTTCATGTATGAATACTTTGTAATATTTTATCACTTTTTGTCTATACGAACAAGGGACAGAATTGACCAACGCTCTCTAATCCAACACAAATAAGGTGTATCATATCAGAAGTTTTCACTTCGTCACGATACACCTTTTTGTATGATAATCCATCTTTATTCCATTTATGCAAGACTAATCTTCTTCAAAGTCCACATAAATATCCCGGATATTCTTTTCTATATTTACTCCATGAATATAGCCGAAGTTTATTTTTCTCTCACGTATTACATTCATGAATTGATAATATTTCGAGTGGCTAATAGTATCAGTAAAGAAATAGACATAATCCGCTTTGTCAACAATCGAAACATCTGTCGATCCACTGGCCTTTGGATTGATAAATATCCAGTTCGGGAATTCTTTCTTCATCTTCGATAACCAATTGGAATGTCCGCCCACTATAACGATCCGGTAACCGGCAATCGACTCCTTCATACTTTCAATCGTCTTATCTGTTATGGGATTATCGCTTTCTGTCAAATTATACACATAATTTCTAAGCACTGCCAGCTCATGGTTCGATGCCTCCAGCTGTTTTCTGATATCTTTTAATTCCTCTTCAAGCCTTCTTTTCTCAGTTAGACTGGCACGCAGACTACTATTATCCGATTCAAGCTTGTGAACTTTACGGCGTAATTTATCCACTTCCTCAAAGAGCACAGACTCATCATGCCTGCATTCATTTGTTCCGGCAGGTTCTGCATATTCCTTTACCTGTCTTTCTGTCTTAACATTCCCTGGTCTGCCAGCCTTGACCTGCACATCCTCCGGATGAAACATCGGCGGAAATTCATCATAATAAAATGTCCCAGATTCTCCATAAGCCAATGTCCTGAGCGTTTCAGCCAGCCAAGACGAATTGCACGTCATTGCGCTTGCACAATGAAGGATCATTCCATAAAACGTAAGCTCCTCTGCAGAATATTCTCTATTACTTTTTGGGAAAGTCTTCTTCAATATGGAAAGCACAACGGCAAGACGGTCTTCTACCCCTCTGTCATTTTCATCACACCAATCTGCATATTCCGAACTGTACCCCAGCCATTGAAATACATTTCCGAGGAATTTCGACATCTTTGCATCAAGAGAATATAATTTCTTCTGATTGAAACGCTCATCTATTTCCTTCAGGCAATCTTTAAAGCTTTCACCCGCAGCCTCATCAAACGAAAATCTGCCGCTTAAACCAAGCTTATCGCTAAATTCATTTAAGATTGCGTACACAACATTACATTCTTCTCAGCTAAAGAGCAGAAAACGTATCTATATCACATTATATACCAAACTCAGCGCACAGATTCTCGAATCGCGCCTGTTCCTCCTCCTTTATCGCCTTTGACAGATCATTCATGCAATGAAGGATGACATCCGCATCCTTCAGAACCTCGTCCATTGGATCGTCCGTAACCAGCTTGTCACTGTGATGATATATAGCTGAGCAGATCAGCTCCGTCTCTACATCATCCGTCAATTTAAGCTTTCCCAATATCTCCCTCGCAAGGTCTGCACCTTTATGTGCATGATCGTCGTAAGAACCAGTCTTATAGGCATGAAAATCATGCAGCATCGCCGCCATTGAGGCGATTTCCGGATCAAGACCTCTTTTTTTGGCTATCATCGTAGCAGCAAGAGAAACTCCGTAAAGGTGTACGATTGCGGAATTCCTCTCATCCTCATCTTCCATTTTGTTAAGTTCACCGTCCACATATTTCCGCAGTTCTTTCAGTCTTCCCATCTCATATTTCCTTTCCATGATATTTCAGCTTACAGATTCCCTGAGTCATAGTTCCCATTGGACAGAATGTACACCAGCTCCTCGGCTTATATAAGACCATCACAATCAGACCGATCAGGGTGGATGTCAGCATCAGACTATAAAAACCAAAACTGAACTGTGCAATCCAGTCAGTAACCAGTCCCTCGGAATACGCCCAGCCCCAAGGCACTCTGAATGTCCAGAACAATTTGACTGCTTCTTTTAATGATGATGCACCGGCGCCCACAAGATATGTTTGAAACACCATATTCCCGAACATAGTAAGGAAAAAAATCAAAAAACCATATCGGAACCACTTTGATGACAGCCATTTAGGCGTCGGTTTATTTCTTGAACATTTCCATGCACTCCCAATCTTACGGAAAAGCTGTCCTCTTCCGCAATAACGATTGCAAAAACTTTTGTTTCCGGCAGCAACGGCAAAGATCAGCGGCACTAAAAAATCAATCATGCCAAGCCATGCAAACAGGATATTAAAAAAACCCAAGGCAAAATACAGTATTGGCCAAATCCACAGGAGGATGTAAAAAATCTTGTGTCTATAGATAAAAAATCTTTCTTGATATGAATCAGATATGTAAAAATTTGTTGTCGGAAATCAGTTCTTTTATGTTGTCGATTTTCTTTTCTAATAATAGTATTGCCATTTATTTGGGTATTATACATCTTTTTTGATTTTTTTGTATACCAAATAAGACATCAACTGTAATCCCGTTTTTGTGGGCTCTGCCCACACCCGGTCTCCGGAATAAGGCTGGGGTTTTCTGGCAATACTGTTGATGTCGATGGAATAAGGCAGGAACAACCTTTGCAGTTAGGCGGATCGTTCCTGCTTTTCTGTTTACAGATACTGGGTCAGCCGTTCTCCATAAAGAACAATCAGCTGGTTCAATACCTTGTCCCAGTTTCTGTAACGCTGCGTCCATTTTTTGATCACATTCCCGCTGGCCAGATAAAGCATCTTTTCTAAAGCGCTGTCACTTGGAAATACGCTTTTGGTCTTTGTAACCTTCCTATACTGGCGGTTTAACCCCTCTATGATGTTGGTCGTATACATAATACGCCGGATATCATCTGAAAACTGGAAAAAGGAACTGACATCTTCCCAGTTATTATCCCAGTTGCTGAGTGCATACGGGTATTTTTTACCCCATGTTTCCCTGACAGCCTCCAGTTCTGCAAGGGCGGCTGTTTCACTTGGGGCATTATATACAGCTTTAAAATCAGAAGAGAATTTCTTCAGGTCACTGTAATTTACATATTTGAAAGAGTTGCGCAGCATATGGATGACGCATCTTTGTATCTGGGCATTTGGATAGACCGCCCCTATAGCCTCCTTAAATCCGTTCAGCCCATCCACACAGAAGAACAGCACATCCTGTACACCGCGGTTTTTCAGGTCATTGAGCATACCCAGCCAGAATTTGCTGGTCTCGTTGGCTCCCACAGTGATGCTTAGGATATCCTTATACCCTTCTGCAGTAACGCCAAGGACGATATAAGCGGCACGGCTGAGGATACGTTCGTCCTCCCTGACTTTATAATGGATGCAGTCCATAAATACAAAAGGATAGACCGGGTTTAACGGGCGTGACTGCCATTCCCTGACCTCCGGCAGGATTCTGTCCGTAATCTTGCTGACCATTTCTGCGGACAGTTCCATCCCATAAAGGTCTTGTATCTGGTCATGGATATCCCTTGTACTCATTCCCCTTGCATAGAGGGACAGCACCTTTTCTTCGATTCCAGAAATATCCCTTTGATATTTGGGGATAAGCTTTGGTTCGAATTCCCCGTCACGGTCTCTGGGAACATCTATCTGAAATTCACCGTACTGGCTTTTGAGTGTTTTTTGGGAATGGCCATTACGCTTGTTAGATGTTTTTAGCTCACCCTTATGATTTTTTTCATAACCTAGGGAAGCGTCAAGTTCAGCTTCCATAAGTTCCTGAAGAATATCCTTGAAGCTGTCCTTGAGCAGGGCGTAAACATCAGCCACACTGCTTAAGTTGTTATTTGCAATAATCTGTCGAATCTGTTCCTTTGCTACTGGCATAAAAATCCTCCTTTTTGATAAGAATCGTCATATCTTTATTCTTACCAAAAAAGAGGAAATTTTTTCCAAAGACACAAACTATTTTACACTACCATCCACAGATAATCATACCATTTTCTACGCATGTTTACACTTCCCCACTCTCAGCTAATTTAATACATCCAACAGGACAGCTTTTACTGCACAATCCGCATCCAACACAATTATCCCTGTCAACAAATGCAAAACATCCATTTTTAATTGAAACAGCGCCTTTCCTGCAGGAGAAAGTACATTCACCGCATGCTACACACTGTTTTTCATCTACGACAGCATACTTCTTTGATTTCACAAGTATTACCTCCATAACAAATTACAACCTCTTTGGCGCTTCCAATATATCAGGCAATTATTAATAAGCCTTTCGAAGCCTTAAAAACTTTTAATGATTGCTCACTCATCATTTTTATACAAAGTAATTTTAAACAGTTTTGCCATCAGGGGAATGTATCCTTTCATATATCAATGCCTCCTTGTTCTCAATATTGTTGTTTTTTGGTTTTTCAAACCGTCGCAATCCTTGCCCTTCCTGTGATCTGGGGGTTGAATGGTGTTTGGGTCTCGGTGGTAGTTGCTGAATTTATGTCCCTTGTACTTGGTACGGTATTCTTGGTCGTGAAACGAGGAAAATACCACTATTGATTTATGCCTTATTCATAGAATGCCTTTCTGTGGCTGTGCATCGTTCCGGTGTTTTCTCTTCTCACTATGGCGTCATTTTTAAAAGTGGAAAGTCCAACAGGGATTCTATCTTACTTTTATTGTTTTTCCCTCTGTAATTCCATTTTCATTAAAAGTATCCACACGGACAAATATGCATTGATTTTTAACCAAAGCACGAATAACCTGTGTTGTTT
Organism: uncultured Lachnospiraceae bacterium; assembly: GCA_947175285.1. The sequence goes on along the minus strand of CAMWMM010000002.1, from coordinate 2,244 downwards.
TGCCAAATACCATATAGCTGTGATAAAGTTTATTTTCCGAATATCCCCACAAAATATTGGCGCCTGTACAATCATCGCATTCAAAGCTTACTTCCATGTCAACTGCCTCCATTGGCGCATCCGCCAGCAGTTTAGCTTTAACATTTTTTGATTGCTGCGGAAGTTTACCATCGCCATGTCCAAACACCCTGATTCCGCTGATACATGGATTTTGCTGATATGGCAGACTCATTTTAGATATACGTATATAACGGTATCTGTTACCATCTTCCCACACATGGAAATTATGAGACAAATCGCTGTTGTCCTTTCTTGTATCCCAGATAATTTCAAACTCACCGTTTTCTCCTGCGGCTTCAAGCACAAATGACGTTGTATGATGCTTACCGCTTATGGAACGATAGCTTTGTCCATTAAAACTGAACTCCATCCCGTCTTCAGGATGTTGTTTCCAATGGTCTGAAAAGTTAACCTGTATTGCCCTGATATCGCTCTCTTTCCCAAGGTCTATGCAAAGCTCTTCATCAAGGCTGTTGGTTTCCGCCTGCCAAAAAGTTTTAATATTTTCGTCTGTAACAGCCGGAGTATTCTCACCGGATGAAGCAGTCACCTTTTTTCCGTAGGATAATAACATAAAATCCGGCTTATCCCAAGGCTTTGCATCCACCGCGTAAGGCCAGTCGCCATACCGCTGGTCACAGAACAACTCGCCATCGCTGTCAAAACCTGCCTTCCATAAACCTACCCGTCTCTCAAAATTATGGTTGTTAGATATTCTTATAGTAGATGTATGCCACCAGTTCCCATTCTTGTCTTTAACTGTGGATCCGTGTCCGGCTCCGCAGACAAATCCACCCGGTTTATATGAATACGGATTGTTTTTCGCAAGCTCAAACGGTCCCAGCGGGGATGTTCCTATACCCACCCCATCTGCATATGTATTATATTCCGTTCCCGGAGTTGCAAACTGAAAATAGTATTTTCCATCATGCTTTGTCATCCAGGCACCTTCTACGTAGGGATAATTCCCAAACCATCCGCGAAGCTGTTTTTTTAAGTCATCATCAACTATTTGTTCCTTCGGTGCATTTGCAATCATTGCTTCAATCATTGCTTCAATTTCTTCCTCCGTTTTTTCAGGAACGTGGTCCTCTCCAACCCTTTCAAACCCGATATTATCTGTATCTGCTTTCATGATTACTTTCTTCTCACTAATTGGTTTAAAAGTGACCGCATCAAGCTCGACTCCATATATAGGTTCTATATTGGAACATCCCAAATAAAAATAAAGTCTTCCATCATCATCCCAGAACAGATTTGGATCCCAGAACGGAAACGTACCGGGTATTTCTTCAAATATTCCATTTATAGGATCTGATGTTCTGTAAAAGGAACAGTTTTCATCTGGCTTTGAAGCACAAAAATATATATATCCGCCAATCACCCGTACATCTGGCGCATAGTCATATATCGGCATCTCATTGTTAAATTTATGAAATTCCCAGTCGGCAAGATCATCACTGATATAAAATCCAGCAGACATGGACGGAAACATATAATACTTTTCTTTAAAGCAGATCAGCGATGGGTCAGCTGCCTCCCGGTGTATTTCACACAAATCATCCTGTTCGGGCTGAACCTTAAAAAACTGATATTTATATTCTATATTTATTGGGTTGCATCTGTATTTATGTTTCATATTAATCCCCCATTCTTGCTCAAACCCGCGAATTTGGGTGCAAGCACAAATTTGGCGCGTGAAAAATCTCTAATTTTTTACACTGCCTCCAACTTATCTAACTCCGAGTGTTTCGTTACATTGATTATATAATAACTTTCCTACGGGTTTATAAAAACTCCTTTAAGTTCTGCAGCACTACTCTATACCCGTTTGCATACATATGAATGCCCTCTATAGTGTACTCCGTCTTTAATTTATTCATTTCGTCTGACAAACCTTTGTTAACGTTGATAAAACAGCATCCTAACTGTTCAGCAAGTTTTTCCACCGCTTTGTTTGCAATGGAGATATTCTCGTTTGTTCTGGTGCTGAACATAATTTTTCTCATATTCTCATCCGGCATTTTATCTGTCTCATTAACCGGATAGTAAGCCAGCATGTAAATCTTTGCATCAGGAAGTCTCTCTTGTATCTGCCGAATAATCTCTCCATAATTTTCCATCAGTTCTTCCAAGCAGTATTCCGGACTGCCGATATCATTTGTTCCGATGTTAATGAATATC
>CAMWMM010000001.1 GCA_947175285.1 uncultured Lachnospiraceae bacterium | reverse complement strand
TTTCATACATCAAAGCTGTCCGGCAGAATAGTACAAACTGCCGCACTGTCTTATCGTCTTTATCTGTCAATGTTCTGTCCTCCATTTCTAAAAACTGACTGCATCTGAAACGAAGTCCAAACTGGTGGAGAACGACAGTGTATCATTAAAGGCTGAAAAGCGTTCATTGGTTTTCTGCCTGCAAACGCTCTCCTACCTTTAACGCTGAATATATTTAACTGCTACACATATTACGCTTTTTATATGTTATTAAATCATAACGCAAAATAATAATCTCCAGTTTTTATCTTTCCTTTTTTCCTTAAAATCCAATCAAAAAATAAAGATAAGCAAATCGGTAAAACGAAATGCAATAAAGCTACCGATATAATAGATCGTGCATTTATCCCCATATCAGTAAATGTAAAAATCTGTCCAACAAATCCACAAGTACCCATCCCTGCACCTGCTGATGTATTGGTTGTCTTCAAGATGCAAGTAGCAATTGGCGCTATAATGATAGAAGACAGAGTTGGCGGCAATAGAATCCAAGGATTTTTCAATATATTTGGAAACTGGAACATGGAAGAACCAAGTCCCATTGCCATTACTCCGCCCATCTTACAATCCCTATAACCTGTCGCGGAAAATCCAACCATCTGTGCGCAACAGCCAACAGCCGCCGCACCCGCGGATATTCCTGACAAATTCAGCATAATGCACAGTGCCGTACTGGAAAGCGGTGATGTTAGAACCAGCCCCACAATTACTGATACAATCATTCCCATGAAAAAGGGCTGCAGTTCAGTAGCTTTCATAATTACCAATCCTATTCCACTCATCATCAGCTTTACAGCGGGACCTATAAAAGTCGCTGTCAATCCTCCAGCAAAAAGCGTAACTCCCGGTGTAACAAGAATGTCAACATTCGTTTCCTTTGATACTGCTTTACCAAATTCTGCTCCCACAATTGCGGAAACAAGCGCTGCTGCTTCACCGCCAATACTAGCCCCAAGTGCCCCCGTCACAGCACTTGTAAACATCACAAGCGGCGGTGCCTTTAATGCCCATGCAACTGCTATGCCAATGGAAGCTCCAACCTGTTTCATGGCAAAGTTCCCCAATTCAATAAAATAAGTAAAGATTTTATATTCCCCCATCAAATTTTGTCCTTGCTCCCCAATTGTTTTAAATATTAAACCAATCAGCAATGAAGCAAATACTGCCTGAGCCATTTGGGACAACGCATCAATACCATACCGCTTGGGCGAGATAACAATATCCTTCTTTTTTAAAAAATCTTTTACACTCATAACTTCTCCTTTTTGCCATATAAAATCAAAACATAAATTTTATACCTTGCATTATTTTTTCTTTTTTTGATTGTACTTGCATTATACGGTATTCCATCTTATACTCATATAGGAAAAAGAATTGCAAAACATCAATTCTGAACTATATGAAGGCGGTTGATATTATGAACTACAATTTTTTACCGTTAATTAACCATTCTTTTACTTATGGAACAGAACAAATCCTTCCTAACTTTATTGTAAGCAGCAAAGCAAAAGAAACCTTAATTTATCCTGAATCTTTTTCCCTTTTGAAAACATCTTACGACTATTACACCGAAGGAAATAATCAGGAATTTTATGAAGTCCGTTATATATTAGACGGAGAAGGTTACTTAAAATATAATGGACGAAGTTATCTGCTTAAAAAGGGAGATGGCTGTCTGATTGACTGTCGTCAAAAATATTATTATCAAACCAGCAGCTATAATTGGGTTAGCACATGCCTCTGTTTCAACGGCGCACCCGCAACACCACTTGTTCAAGCCTACCTGCTATCCGGCAATGTTAAATTTACTGATGCCCTGTTCTCAAACTTTGAACCTCTACAAATGCATATATTACAATGCACACAAAAAGTTTCCTCATATATGGAATATGAGGTCTCCTGCACATTTTATATGCTTTTGACAAACCTTTTGATTGCCCAAAGCAAAACTCGCAATACTTCTGAAGTTATTGAAAAAATAGTTTCATACATACAGGCAAATTACATGAAAAACCTTACTGCGGACGAATTATCTCATCATTTTGGTCTAAGCCGAACACATATGACTCGATGCTTTAAAGAGTATACTGGTTTTGCCCCGCATGAATATATAACACAGCTACGTATCTACACTGCTAAATATCTTCTGAAAGCAACTGATTTATCTATTGAAGATATCAGCCGCCAGACAGGATTTTCAGATTCTGTCTATTTCATTCAAGTATTTAAAAAAATAGAAGGTATAACACCTTCAAAATTTAGAAAAATGAAATTGTGATTTTCATGCTTTTATATCAGGCAATTTTTTAGGTTAAAGTATTTATTGTATTTGTACACACTCTCTTCAAGATTGGGAACTTTTACACTTTATTCTGTAGCTCCTGCAAATGTCTAAGCTGTACTTCACTTAATGTTCTTGGTTTCCCAATCTTGGACAGTTTTCTATTATTGCTGTTCTTCCCTCACTGTTTCTCCTGACAGGCAGCCCTTGTCGGCGCTGTGTCGTCCAATATTGGCGCTCAAATTGCTTTAAAAAGGTCTTGGCGGTTTATATCAGCTTGGACAGTCATTCAGTTGTACCGTCATTATCTAACAAAACGCCCTGCTTTCCCTTGGAACTTTAGTTCCATAGCCGCCATGTCATAAATTTTCCTAAAAACAGATTTTTTCTATCATGCTGGAAATTTTCGGTAGGAATCCTTATTTGTATGGTATTCTGTTTTCGTAAAGGAGAGATTTATCTATGAAAAACACAATTAAGCATACAGGAACGCTTAAAAGACCTCGTGTGGAAAAGGGAATGACCTTAGAACAACTGTCACAGCAGACAAAAATTCCTGCTTCCACGCTTGGCTCTTATGAATCTGATGATTATAAAGAAATACCCCATAGGAATATCATCGAATTAGCAAAATTTTATGAAGTATCAACGGATTATACAAAGTTTCAGGGAGAAGCTGCCTCCGATTACCGGAATCGCCCAGAAGGCTGGAGGATTGAATTCAAAATAAAGTTCAGCAGCCTGCGCATTGAAATGACAATTAATGACCCCAGAAAATTCAAAGTCTATAAAGATGTAATTACCTTGACGGTACGACATCTAAACGCTGGATTCCCATGGGCAAGTCGATCTCGAACCTTTACCGGTATGCCGGAAGATATCAAAAGCTGCAGACAGACGGTTTCTTGATTCCCTGCGGAACATCATTCCACAAAAAAGCATCGAAAAAGAGAGCAATGACATCTGCGGACACAGGACGCTGAAAGGAAAAACCAGCTTACCCAGAATTAGCAGCAGAAACACCTCATTCTCGTCGCAATAATATCCAAAGTATCTTTCCCTCAATGCGCAGCAGCAGATATTTCCTGCACGCTTCCCCATATCTTCCAGCAGCTTATCCAGTACTGGGAACAGCATTTGTTCCGAAATTGGTTTTACCAGATACTGTGACGCCTCCACGCCAAAGGCATCCGGCGTGTGCTCCCTAGACATGGTGAGGAAAATGATCCTCCCCTTGCTGCCCATGCCGCGCAGCTCCTGTGCCGCCGCAATTCTTTTGTATTATACTAAAATATCTGTTGAAAAAATACATTTGGTACGAATCGCAGTTTTTCAGGTATGGACTGCAAAATGAGATTGCATCAGAGATCGAGGATTCGTTCTCTTGCAGTTTTTTCCTGTGCTGGTGTATTTTTCTTTGCAATCTTACCAAATACTGCGTTGAAATACTCGTCTATCCATACAAAGGGATTGTGGATACCAGCAAGCTCCCACGGCTCCGAGGGTACGATCGCTACATTATAACCGTTCACAGAAGCTGCCCCTGAAAATTCCTCAAAGCTTGCAAGCATATAAAGAACGATATCCTGTATCCCCTCCTCCATGTCAAACCCCGTGAACTCTGCCTGAATATGCTCTGTCTGACAGATTCCCTGACAAACATAGATATCCAGACCGCCCCGATAACCATACTTTTCTCCGTCAATCGTATAGATGTAGGAAAACAGGTGCAGATTCCTTCCGTCCTCCGTTTGATAATCGTAAAAAGCCAGATCCGAAATCTGCCCAGCATAGTTTTTCCCTACATAATCCTGAATCTTCTGCTGACTGTGCTCCCAGTCTGACAGCGTCGATTCGCCTGTCTGATCCTTGTCGCGAATCATACAGACCACATTCATGCCATCGCCTAACAGGGAGCAAGTTGCATAGACACCACCTGATTCCAGTAATCCCACGCTCCATCCGTCAGGTATTCCAAAGCGGTACTCCGGCGTTTTTATCCCGTTTATGCCTGTCCGCTTTTTGACATAGACATTCCGTTTAATCTGAAGATGCATCTGGGGATAGATCAGATCAGGATTGGCGATCATATCTGCATTTTGCTCGGCAAGCTGCAGATAATAATCACTGGTTCCTAACAGCCTTTCTGAAATGTTCCATAAGCTATCGCCCTCACAGACCTCATATTCGCCAAGGTTCTGCGTAACCACCACATAGTCATCCTGCTCTTCCGGCGGTACTTCATACCGCGTTTTATACGATGATTCCCCATACGCCTGTACCATGATCGGATTCGCCAATGCAAGCAGACCAATGAGAACTCCCATCACTGTTTTTCCCTGAAATAATCTCATACATTCATACCCTTTATTGCTGTCTGTAACGATTCACATTCTCACTGCTATATGTGTCTTTTATCGATATATTCTGTCAACAGCGCAACAGTCCCGTCAATCCCCAATTTACTGCTGTTGATGCAAAGGTCATAATTTCTGGAATCGCCCCATTTTCCGTCACAGTGATCGTTATGATAACGTTTGCGCTTCATATCCTTCTCGCGTATTTTCCACACAGCCTGATCCTTTGACAGTTGATACAGTCTCATAATACGCTCAATCTTCTTGTCCATATCACCAAGAACAAAGATTGAAATCATGCTGTCGCATTCTTTTAAAATCGTCTCACTGCACCTGCCCACAACAACAAAAGACTCGCCTGACGACGCTTTATTCTTCAGATAGTCAAACTGAAGCAGATACAGGTTCTCCTCCGGCGAACTGCTGTAACCGCGCACTGTTCGCGATGCAAGTCTGCTTCTGTGTTTCTCGTCTAGTCCCCGCAAGTTCCGCATGTCCAGATGCTTCTCCGCAGCAATCTCATCCAGCAGATTGTGGTCAAACAGCTGGATTCCATAGTGTTTTGAGAGCCGCTCCGCGATTTCGTGACCTCCGCTGCCATATTCCCTGCCCACAGAGATAATTAATTGTTTTTCCATCAGCTTCGCCTCCCTTTATAAATACCTGACATATATGATGAGCATAGCGATCAGCACTACCATGACCGTTGCCGGCATCATTTTCCTGCAGTACTGTCCCCACTTGATCATGTATCCTTCCCTCGCCGCCGTCGCAATACCGACAACATTTGCAGATGCCCCGATCGGTGTGGCACTTCCGCCGATATCCGTTCCCATCGCCAGCGTCCATGCAAGCATGGACAGATCCACGCCATACGTAACAGACAGACTCTTGATGATCGGTATCATCGTCGTCGCAAAAGGAATATTGTCAACAAACGCACTGGCAATCGCTGAAAGCCATATAATGATCGCTACCATGACCATGACATTACCACCGCTGATTTTGCCGATAAATGCCGCCATGATCTCCAGTATTCCCGTCTGTTCCAGACCACCGATCACGACAAACAATCCGATAAAAAACAACAGTGTCTTATAATCCACTTTCTTCAATAATGAAACCGCATACTTCCATGACGTTGCCAGCGTCGCAACTGCCACGATCACTCCAATCGCAGATACCGTAAGCCCCGTCTGTGCGTGTGTGACCAGCAATACAATTGCGACTGCAAAAATCACACTGCTTATGATAAATCCTTTCTTATCCGTGATCGTTGACTCCGGACTTGGCAGACTACTGTAGTCAATTGTCTCTGCTGCCCCTGCTTTCAACTCTTTGCGAAAGAGCAAATAAAAGTAGATCAACACCGCGATCAGCGATATACCTGCGATCAGGCCTGTATTTGTCACAAAATCCGTAAACGAATATCCAAGTGATGTGCCGATGATTATGTTTGGCGGATCCCCGCACATCGTAGCCGAACCACCCAGATTAGCACAGAATATCTCGGACAAGATCATCGGAACCGGATTGAACTTCAACAATTGTGACAGCTCGATCGTGACTGCTGCCAGAAACAAAATAACCGTGATACTGTCAATGAACATCGCCAGCACGGTTGACAAGACCATAAATGTGATAAACAGCGGTATCACCTGATACTTTACAAGCTTGGCAATACGCATACACAGCCATCGGAAAAACCCTACCCTTGCCATGCCTTCCACCATCACCATCATCCCAAAGATAAACAGAATCGTCTCCCAGTTGATACCGGCACTGCTCTCTCCCGACTCCCCGGACAGATACCAGAAATCTGCCGTGATGATACTCTTTAAATTGATTGTTTCGATCACTGCTGTCATACTGTGCATTCCTATGCCAAATACAAAAAGGATCGTCAACAGGGCACACACCAGCGATACGATATGTCTCTCCACAATTTCAGTTACAATAAAAACAAACATTGCAATAAAGATGATTACCGCAAAGACCTGCGCTAACATATAAATCCCTTCTTTCTAACATTATAATATATGTAACGGATAATGTTAGTTTCGTTTTTTTCCATCCGACTGATGCATATAATCCATGACCAGTTCATCTGATGTATGCCAAAGGGATTGTCCTGTCTCCAAATGTCCAAAAGAATTTCCCGTGAACAGGAATATATGGTTAGAACACAATAAGTACAGCAAAGGATCCAGTTCTATTGACTGCTGTGCCATCCCACTGCACTCATTAAACATTTCTGTCATGCATGCCGCAACATCATTGATATCCGTCCGAAACAGTCCAGAGCAAATGGCGGAGTTTTCCATGCAGCTGCGCAATAGGAAGGTCTCTGCCACTTTATCATGATACACTCCAGTCAGCAGCAATACTGTCACCAATATCAGGCTGAGAATCCTGTATTTTCTCTTATGCACTATAATTCCTTCTTCCCAATCGTAAACCGACGTAATTATAGCACACTTTTATTTTCAAGGGAAGATGATATTTTTTAATCTATTTTCTTTCCCCTCACACGCTCCAAATAATCCCACACACCTGCATCCTTTCCAAGCCAGAGATTGTCCTGTAAGTCTTCACACGCAAGGATCTCTCCCGCATTTCCCGACTGCCCATACCAATCCCAGAATTCCGAATCTGTCCGATATGGCATCAGGTCTGCACTCTCAAAATACGCAAAAAAGCTATTATTGACCGGAAGGTCATTGACTACCTTGCTGGGTTTTGGATCATAGGAAATCCCGATCACAAAATTTTTCTCCTCGTCCATATAAAAAAACGGCGTAAACAAATAAGATTCCGCAGCCTCCTCATCCTCGTTCAAAAACCACATCAAAAAGGTCTCCCTGGTGTCCTCATCGTTTATAATCAGATCACCATAAGCTCCCTCCGCTTCCACCTGTTCACACCATAGCCCCATAAAATCATCATTCATCTCAAATATGTCCGAGAGCACATACTGTTCACCCGTCATCAGATTGACATTGACACTTCGCTGTGTTTTATGTACATAGTTGACCGGCGATATCGGCGCATATGTTTCCTGAAAATGCACACTCATCAGATATTGACTGTGAAATGGCACTTCGCAGCGCACATCACTGCTGTAGATCTTGTATTTCTTTTGCAGCTCTTTGACTTCCTCATTCGGAAAAAGATGCCAGAAATTTACTTTTTCCATCGCTGTGTCATACAAAAGCTTGTTGACTGCATCAGTCTGTTCCTCCCCAATCCCTGATAAAACCGGATACTCTACCGTGATCACATCCCAGTAATCATACTGATCCGAATACTCCACATAATACTGTTCTTTCTGTGCAATATAGTCCTGATAGCCTTTTGGTGTCCGACCTTGACAAACAAAATATCCTCCTGCCGCAAGCGCAAGAATCCCTATTGCTGCACCAATCGAGATTCCAATCCACGTGTTTTTCTTTTGTCCCGTTTTCATGCTCCATCCCCCATAGTTTACTTAAATATGTAACTATTTTACTTGAAAAGTGCATCAAACTTGTATCGGAATTGCATCAAAGTTGCATCATATTACATATCAATGTTATGTGGTAAACCGTATTTTTCTACAGCTCCTTATTACTCTTCTTTTGTGATGGGAACCACCCACAATAAAAAGCCTGACATTTGCCAGGCTTTTTTGTTTATCAATGCACACGTCGATGCAGAGGAAACATGCCACTGGAGCGGCGCATTCTAATTATACTTCAAACATCAGTTCTCCATATGTAGGAATCGGCCATATCGTGCTGTCCACGATCATCTCAAGTTTATCAATTGGTGCGCGCAGTGCGTCCATAGCCGCCTTAACAGTATCCTTATAATAGAAAGCCAGCTCCTTTACATCAGCAATCTTAGATGCGCCTATCTCCACAGACTTCAGGGTGTTGAGCGCTTTCTTAGCCTCTGCCAGAAGCGCATCTACCTCGGTCAGCATTTCTATCTGCGCTTCTGCACCAGCACCAGCCTCCTTGATCGCGATCACACAATTAGCAAGATCGCCTGCATAAGAAGCCACCGCCGGAATGATATCCTTTCCAGCCATGTCAATCATCGTGAGCGCCTCGATATTGATCGTCTTCGCATAGGTCTCGTAAATAATCTCCTCGCGTGACTCAAGCTCCACCTTCGTAAAAATACCAAACTTTTCAAACAAAGCAACTGCCTTATCTGTCGTGATTGTCGAAGCCGCCTCGATCATGGATTTAATATTCGGAAGCCCACGTCTCTCTGCCTCGGCAACCCACTCGTCTGAATAACCATCACCGTTAAAGATAATTCTCTGATGCTTTGTCAAATACTCCTTAATGATATCATGTACTTCCAAGTCAAAATCTTCTGCCTTCTCCAGCCTGTCAGCCGCCTCACAGAATGCCTCCGCAACGATTGCATTCAATGTGGTATTGGGGCTTGCAATCGAGTCTGCAGAACCAACCATACGGAACTCAAACTTATTTCCTGTAAACGCAAACGGTGAAGTTCTGTTTCTGTCTGTCGCGTCCTTCTCGAAATCGGGAAGTGTGGATACACCTGTCTCAAGCTTACCGCCCTGCTTTACCTTCGCTGCATCTCCTGTCTCTACAAGCTGTTTCACAACATCCTCAAGCTGGTCTCCGAGAAAAACAGAAATAATTGCCGGAGGCGCCTCATTCGCACCAAGCCTATGGTCATTTCCCACGTCAGAAGCCGACTGACGAAGCAGGTCTCCATGCCGATCCACTGCCCGCAGAATGCATGACAGCACCAGTAAAAACTGAATGTTCTTGTTCGGTGTATCGCCTGGATCAAGCAGATTTTCACCATTGTCTGTCGTGATGGACCAGTTGTTGTGCTTACCGGAACCGTTGACACCTGCATAAGGCTTCTCATGAAGCAGACATCTCAGATCATGCTTATATGCAACGCGCTTCATCGCCTCCATTACCAGCTGATTGTGGTCTACCGCGATATTTGCCGTCTCATAGATCGGTGCCAGCTCATGCTGTGCAGGAGCAACCTCATTGTGCTGTGTCTTTGCCGTAACGCCAAGTTTCCAGAGCTCTTCATTCAAATCCTTCATGTATGCGCCAACGCGCTCTTTGATTACACCGAAATAGTGATCCTCCATCTCCTGTCCCTTCGGAGCAGGTGCGCCAAAAAGTGTGCGGCCTGCAAACATCAAGTCCTTTCTCTGCAGATAGAGATCCTTATCTACCAGGAAATACTCCTGTTCTGGTCCAACAGAAGCCGTAACCTTTGTAGCCCCTGTGTTTCCAAACAATTTTACAATACGAAGCGCCTGCTCGCTCAATGCCTCCATGGAACGCAGAAGCGGTGTCTTCTTGTCAAGCGCTTCTCCTGTATAAGAACAGAATGCTGTCGGAATACAGAGAATTACGCCACATCCAGATTCCTTCAAAAATGCCGGTGATGTGATATCCCACGCCGTATAACCTCTTGCCTCAAATGTCGCGCGAAGACCGCCTGACGGAAATGAGGAAGCATCCGGCTCACCTTTAATCAATTCTTTTCCAGAGAATTCCATCAGCATTCTTCCCTCTGAATCAGGGTGTGACACGAAGGAATCATGCTTTTCAGCCGTGATGCCTGTCAGCGGCTGAAACCAGTGCGTAAAGTGCGTCGCGCCGTTCTCCACAGCCCAGTCCTTCATCGCCTTTGCAACGACATCTGCAGTAGTCATGGAAAGCTCTCCGCCATGATCCATGACTCTCTTTACTTCCAGAAATACTTTCTTGGTAAGTCTCTCCTTCATCTTCTCAACGGTAAAGACTTTCTCACCAAAGATTTTTTCCACGTTTAATGCTTCACTCATATTGATTTCCTCACTTTCCATTGATCATGACGTCCTACTGCTTTTTGTATCATAAACTGCATTTATTGTGCGTTATAGTGTTTGTCTATCTACAAAAAAAGTTCCAAAAAAAGAGATTATTCTTTTTTGGAACACCTTCGTTCGCGATATCATGATATATAATTTTGATTCTTTAATCTTATGAATTTCATTTTTCTGTGCCTGAATCCTTTTACTTTTTTACAATAATATATCTCATCCAAAAAATCAAGACTTTCCTGAAAACTTTTCCACTCTTTCCCGCCTTTTCTGCATTTTGTATAGATACCTTTACCAAGAAAGCCCGTTTTTCGTTAATTTATACCACACAAATATTTAATCCATTTCTTTTTATTGTGCTCCCAATACAGCAATAACTTCTTTTTCTGCAACTCCTAACCTGCACAGCAAGTGCACAACCCCAGCGCTGAATCTTCTTCAATTCTATATCTCTTTTTATATGGTTACTTAACGGCTTCCACACGCAGCAAATCATATGGATCGGGCTGATCTGCAAGCTCCACATACAAGATCTGCCTCGAATGCGGACAACTCGCAACAGCTTCCCCCTCATCATTGTACATAGAAAGCACTTTTGTATGAATATTGCTCCCGTCAGGCTTCATAATCTCGATCGTGTCACCCACACAGAATTTATTCTTCTGCTCAAACTTTGCATAACCGCGCTCGTCAACAGACTCTGCGATACCGAGATAAACATACTCGTTGACATAGGTATTGCTGTCGTAAATCTGTGTATTCTCATCCGGCTTTCCGAAATAAAACCCTGTCGTGAACTGGCGGTAGGTACATTTGGCAATCTCAGCCCTGTACCAGTCCATATTGCCGCGATATTTATCCTCTGATTCAAAGTAATCATCAATCGCTTTCCGGTATGTGCGCGCCACACATGCCACATAGAGTGCTGTTTTCATGCGTCCCTCAATTTTCAGACTGTCTATTCCTGCGCTCACAAGCTCTGGAATGTACTCGATCATACATAAATCCTTGGAATTAAAAATATAAGTTCCGCGCTCATTCTCATATACTGGAAGATATTCTCCCGGCCGCGTTTCCTCGACTACTGCATACTTCCAGCGGCACGGGTGAGTGCATGCCCCCTGGTTTGCATCCCTTCCCGTGAAATAATTGGACAGCAGACATCTTCCCGAATAGGAGATACACATTGCCCCATGGATAAAACTTTCAATTTCCATTTCTTTCGGTATGTTGTCACGAATCTGCCTGATCTCTGTCAAAGAAAGTTCCCGCGCCGATACGACGCGTTTTGCCCCCTGCTGCCACCAGAAACGATAAGTTTGATAATTGGTATTGTTCGCCTGTGTGGAAATATGAATTTCAATCTCAGGACAGACCTCTTTCGCGATCATGAACATTCCGGGATCTGAAATAATCAGCGCATCTGGCTTTATCTCTTTTAACTCCTTAAAATATTTTCCCGCACCCTCCAGATCGTCATTGTGCGCAAGGATATTTGCCGTCACATACACTTTCACATCATGTTCATGTGCAAACCGAATCCCCTCTGCCATCTCCTGACTAGAAAAATTCTTTGCCTTAGCGCGGAGTCCGAATGCCTCCCCACCGATATATACAGCATCAGCCCCGAATATGACAGCCGTCTTTAACACCTCTAAACTACTCGCTGGCACTAATAGCTCGGGTTTGCCTGGTCTTTTATTGTTCATTCTGCTCCTCCATCTTATGTTATTTTTTACAGTCCCTTACGCTTCGCAGAAAGAGTAACTCCATCCGCAATTGGCAATATCGTTGTCTCCAACTCCGCGCAGTGTGTTAATTGATACAGATATTCCCGCATCCTGTTATGTATGGTGCGGTTTCTGCGGATTACCGCATACTTCGACTCGATCAACTCGCCTTCCTGCAAAACATTATCTGATACCAAAAGCCCCGTCGGCGATAACAGCCTCAATATATCAGGCAGAAAATTAATATACTGCCCCTTTGCCGCGTCCATAAAGATCAAGTCATATACACCGTCTTCTTTTAATGATGCAAGTATTTCTGCGGCATCTCCGTCCAAAAGCGTGATACAATCCGATTTCCCTGCCTTTTCGAAGTTTTCCTTTGCAAGTGGTATTCGTTTTTCATACTTTTCGATTGTCGTGATCTGACACCCCTCTGGCGCATACTCACTCATCAGCAGCGCGGAAAAACCAATCGCTGTCCCAACCTCCAGGATACGCATTGGTCTTCCCCATGTAATCAATAATCTTAGCAGACTCTGCATCTGCTGCCTGATAATTGGTACATTGGTCTCTTTGGAATATTTCTCCAGTTCACATAAATAGGTCGGTTTTTCACTGTCAAAAGCGTGTAAAAATGTCAGCATTCTCTCGTCCATACAACTTCCAATTCCTCTCCGCTATCTTGCATTTTTCCTAATAAATTCCACTACTTTTGTTATCGCCTTAACAGGATTCGGATTCATTCAGCTTTCTCTGATAACAACGCATCAAAATGATTGATGCCATTAATCAGGATAGTTACCCTTTAGTACATCCTATAAAGGAAAATCCTCTTGAAACTTGTTTTTCATATACATTTCAAAAACATATCTTATATCATTTTCAATATTATCATGTTCAACGATTAGCGGCTGTGCTTCTGAAATTACAATCCCTGTAATGTACAAATACAATTCTTCTATATCTACACTTTCATTTTGAATTTCATTACAAATCCATTCCCTAATATTTCCGAGACCTTTAATATAATTTTTTAGGTTTAAAATGATGGAATCCAAGGCATCTTCTGACAAATCAACCCTGCCTTCTACTATATGATTCTGAACAAAGAACTTAAGCTGTTCAAAAACTGCAAACGGCACATCTGCATTACCTAAAAAACGAAACAAAGTCGCCAGTTTTTGTATTTCAGGTGCCACTTCGCGTTCATAATAATCTCTCGGCTCCTTCAACTCTGATATAGAATTTTTTTCACATTTCGATGCAATATATCCAAAGGCAAAAAAGTCCTCTAAATCCCCCAACTGTTTTCTCGCGTCAGAATTAAGATATAACTGACAGAGTATTGGCAATGCTTCTTCTATTCTAACCCTTTGAATTACTGGTGCATAAATATATGGAATGTCCAGAATTTTATCACGATTTAATGTACATATCGTATTGGGGCAGAGTGTTTTGTCTTCTGTTCTTTGGGCATTCGTGCAAACATCAGCTTTCTCCTGTCATTCAAAAATCTCCTAAAAGGAACTTTACACATAAACAGGAGGCCTATATCTGCCTCCCGCCTAATGTTTCCTATATGATAACACATTTTTGTAAGATCCGCAACAGTTAGCCAGAGCTTCATTCAGGCAGCTTATAACTTCAATTTCTGGCCGCCGGAATAGGAAAGCTCTTTTGCAGCTCTAGCTGCCGCCAATGCCTCATACCGCGCCGCATCAATAAAATCCGCCACAAATTCTGTCTGTGGGTGAAGGCAGATTTCATCTGGCGTGCCAACCTGCTCAATTCTCCCCTGGTTTGTGATGATGATGGTATCAGCCACTTCCATTGCTTCCTCCTGGTCATGTGTCACAAAGATGCTGGTGATTCCCACCCTGCCGATCATCTCTTTCAGCCATGTCCTAAGCTCTCTTCGCACTTTCGCGTCAATCGCCGCAAACGGCTCGTCCAGCAAAAGAAGCTGCGGATTCGGCGCCAGCGCACGCGCAAATGCCACACGCTGACGCTGCCCACCCGATAACTGGTGCGGATATCGTTTGCCAAGATCCTGCATGGAGATCAGCTCCAGAAGTTCCTCCACCCTGCTTTTGATTTCTTTTTTGCTTTTCTTTTGCACTTCCAGCCCGAAAGCAATGTTATCCGCGACTGTCATATAGCGGAACAGTGCATAGTTCTGGAACACAAAACCGATGCCCCGTTTACTTCCCGGCAGGTCATTGACGCGCACGCCGTTAATCATGATCTCTCCCGAATCCGGCCTGTCCAGTCCTGCGATCATTCTAAGGATCGTGGTCTTTCCGCTCCCGCTTGGTCCGAGCAGCGCCACCAGCTGCCCTTTTTCCACACCAAAATTCACATCACTGGAAGCATGAAAGCCATCAAATGTTTTATAAATGTGCTCCATCTGTACATACATTGTAAAGTTCCTCCCTTTGTCCTGATTACCCCTTTCGGAAATTAACAATAAACAGAACAAGCCGCCATATCATTCCTTAGCCCTGGAAAATTTCTCCACCGCATTCCTCGCAATCAGGATCAGCACTGCCAGCACTACCAGGATAGAGGATACTGCAAATGCTGCTGTCGTGTTAAATTCATTATATAAAATCTCCACATGGAGGGGAAGCGTGTTTGTCTTTCCCCTTAAATGACCAGAGATCACGGATACCGCGCCAAATTCTCCCAGCGCACGCGCCGCACACAGGATAACGCCGTAGAACAGCGCCCATTTGATATGCGGAAATGTAATCCTCCAGAAAATGGTAAATCCGCCCGCCCCCATCAGTGCCGCCGCTTCCTCCTCGTCCTTTCCCTGCGCGTTCATGACAGGAAAGAGCTCACGGAACACAAACGGAAATGTGACAAAGATTGTTGCAAGGATCACCCCCGGCACTGCAAACACGATCTTTATGCCGTGTGCTTTTAGGAAATCCCCCATCCAGCCGACATTTCCAAAAGTCAGTATGAATACCAGTCCTGCTATGACCGGGGAAATCGAAAAAGGAATGTCGATAAGTGCAGCAAGTATCTGACGCCCCCTGAAATAGAACTTGGACAGCAGGTACGACGCAAAAACTCCAAATATGGTATTGACCGCCACTGCCACTACTGCTGCAAGCAGTGTCAGCTGCAGAGCCTTAACGGTATATTCATCAAACACAGCTTCCCTGTAAGCCGCCCAGCCGTCGCGCAGTGCATTTGTAATGACCACAATCAGAGGAAGAACCAGCATCACAAACAAAAATAATACACAGATACCAATCAGAAGATACCTGATCCCCTGTCCGGAATCTTCCCTGTGCGGCTCCCTGACCTTCTGTATGGAGGATATCCCGTCCCCCACGATATCCTGCTGGTATGTCCTTTGTTCCCTTTTTGCCATTGCAGTTATCCCCCTAATCTCCTACAGATATTTCTGGATCTCCTTCAGTACATAATCTGCCGCCTCTTCCAGTGTATACCGGCTTGTATCGATCTCCACCTCGGCATGCACGGGCGGCTCATAGGGACTGGAAATCCCTGTAAAATTCGGTATCTGTCCGTTCCGCGCCTTCTTATACAGTCCTTTGACATCACGTCTCTCACACTCCTCCAACGGTGTGCTTACATAGATCTCTATGAAGTTCGTGCTGCCGATGATTTCCCTTGCACGCCCCCTGTCGCTTTCATATGGGGAGATAAAGGACGTGAGCACGATCAGGCCGGCATCGTTCATCAGCTTTGCCACCTCTGCAACCCTGCGGATGTTCTCGATCCTGTCTTTCTCTTCAAATCCAAGGTTCTGGTTCAGCCCCATACGCACGTTGTCCCCATCTAAAAGCATTGTATATTTTCCCTGAATGCTCAATGCCTTCTCAACCTCATTGGCAAGCGCTGACTTTCCCGCACCGGAAAGCCCGGTAAACCACAGCGTTGCCGGCTTCTGCCCCATCCTGGCGGCACGGGTCTCCCGCGTGATGTCAAGCTTCTGCCAGGTCAGGTTGTCCGCCCTTCTCAGAGAATGCTCTATGATGCCGCACGCGGAAGTCATGTTCGTGACGCGGTCGATCAGTATAAAGCATCCCAGCACCTTATGATTCACAAACGTGTCATACACCGCATCCTCCGCCATGGCAATGTCGCAGACCGCAATCTCATTTTTGTACAGCTGTGATGCCGCCAGATGTTCCCCCGAGTGAATGTCAACCTTATGTTTAATGGCCATCACCGTCGCCGGCAGCATCTTCGTGCCGATCTTAATCAGAAAGTTTTTTCCCTGCACCAGTTCCATGTCATCCATCCAGAGTACCGATGCGGTGAACATCCTGCTCACCTTCAGCTGTGTATTCCTGACGAAAACACATCCGCGCGACACATCCACCTCACGGTTTAACTGTATTGTCAGTGCCTGCCCTTTGTGGGCTTCCTGCACGTTTTTGTCTGCCAGAAGAACTGACTGCACACATGCCCTCTCCCCGCTTGGCAGCACTGTAATCTCCTCCCCGACAGAAATGCTTCCCGATGATGCCTGTCCCTGGAATCCCCGGAAATCCGCGTTCGGTCTGCATACCCTCTGCACAGGCATGACAAAACCCTGCTCCTCTGTCCCGTCATCCACATCCACGGACTCAAGATATTCCAGCAGTGTTCCCCCGCCGTACCATGGCATACGCCCTGACTTTAGTGTGACATTGTCGCCCTCCGTTGCAGATACCGGAATGATCTCTGTATGGTAAAGTTCCAGATCAATTGCGAGTTTTTTAATGTCCTTTTCAATTTTACGGTATTCCTTCTGGCTGTAGCGGACTAGGTCCATCTTATTGACCGCAAACACAAAATATTTGATCCCCATGAGCGCACAGATCCTGGCATGGCGCCTTGTCTGTGTCAGAATCCCCTGTGATGCATCTATCAGAATGACTGCAAGATCTGCAAATGATGCCCCCACTGCCATGTTCCTCGTATATTCCTCATGGCCGGGCGTGTCCGCCACGATAAAGCTCCTGCGCTCCGTCGTAAAATAGCGGTACGCCACGTCGATCGTGATCCCCTGCTCTCGCTCTGCCATCAGCCCGTCCAGCAGGAGGGAATAGTCAATCCCGCCTTCCCGGCTCCCCACGCGGCTGTCCAGTTCCAGCGCCCGCTCCTGGTCTGCGAACAGCAGTTTTGCATCATACAGCATATGGCCGATGAGCGTGGACTTTCCGTCATCTACACTGCCGCAGGTGATAAATTTCAGCAGCCCGCCGCCGCGGCTGTCCGTATCCCCGGCTGTCTTCCCATCCATGCCTGAAACATCTCCTTCTCCCGTCCTGCTTATATTCCGGACATTACTTCCATCCATATCAGAATCCCTCTCTCCTCCTGCGCCTCTCACTTTCTTGATCACTTTCCTTTCTGTATCAGGAACATTTTCCTTCCATACCCCCGGTCATTCCCCTGCCATGTCAGAAGTATCCCTCCCGCTTGCGCCTTTCCATGCTGCCCGCCGCCTCGTGGTCAATCACCCTGCTTGTCCTCTCCGATGTCACGGCACCGAGCGTCTCCTTCACAATGTCCTCCAGTGTATCTGCCGCAGACTCCACCCCACCGGTTAACGGATAACAGCCCAGTGTGCGGAAACGGACTTTTCTCTGCTGTACCTCCTCACCGGGAAGCAGCCGCATCCTGTCATCATCCACCATGATGATGTTCCCGTCCCTGTACACAACGGGACGCTCCTTTGCAAAGTACAGGGGAACAATCTCAATCTGCTCCTGCGCAATATACTGCCAGATATCCTTCTCCGTCCAGTTTGAGATCGGAAATACCCGGATGCTCTCCCCCCTGTGGATCTGCGTATTGTACAGGTTCCACATCTCAGGACGCTGGTTTTTCGGATCCCATGCCTGTTCACTGTTGCGGAAAGAAAAGATCCGCTCCTTTGCCCTCGACTTCTCCTCGTCCCTGCGTCCGCCGCCAAATGCCGCAGTGAAGCCATATTTTGAGAGCGCCTGCTTTAACGCCTGCGTTTTCATGATGTCCGTATATGCGGAGCCGTGGTCAAACGGGTTAATCCCCTGTTTTACGCCTTCCTCATTTGTATAGACAAGCATTTCAATCCCTTTTTCCTCTGCCATACGGTCACGGAATGCGATCATTTCCTTAAATTTCCATGTCGTGTCTATATGTAAAAACGGGAACGGCGGCTTCTCCGGGTAAAATGCTTTCATGGCAAGGTGCAGCATGACCGAGCTGTCCTTCCCGATGGAATACAGCATGACCGGCTTCCCGCACTCTGCCGCCACTTCCCGTATAATGTATATCGCTTCTGCCTCGAGGGCATCAAGATGGGTATTCATTTACTTTCCTCCATATTCTTTTCGCTCAGGAACTGTTATAGACAAGCCGGATGTAAAGATTAATTCTTTAACAGTTCCTTACATATTTCCTAACCCCTGCTGAACCTCTGCATATAAAGCTGTACCGAATTGATAAACAGCATCAGCAGGAATGAGACCACCAGCAGCACCAGGGCAACTGCCGTCGCATCTGAATATTTATACTGCTCAAGCTTCGTCATGATCAGCAGCGGTGCAATCTGTGTCTTGTTTGGGATATTTCCGGCTATGAATACCACACTTCCGTACTCCCCGATGCCTCTTGCAAACGCCAGTCCGAAACCGGCAAGCAGCGCGGGAAACAGCTCTGGCAGAACCACATGAAAAAAAGTATAGATCCTGCCTGCCCCAAGCATCTCTGCCGCCTCCTCGTACTGCCTGTCCAGCTTTTCCAGCACGGGCTGCACCGCCCTTACCACAAAGGGAATCCCTACAAACACCATGGCGATGGTGATCCCTGTCCTTGTATATGCGATCTTAATCCCCGCTTTTGCAAACAATGCCCCGATCCAGCCCTTGTCTGAATACAGGTATGTCAGTGAAATGCCTGCTACCGAGGTTGGAAGGGCAAACGGCAGCTCGATCAGTCCGTCCATCAGGCGCTTTCCCGGGAAGTCATAGCGCACCAATACCCATGCGGTCATCAGTCCAAACACCGCATTGACAAGCGCTGCAAAAAAAGCGCATGAGAGGCTCACCACATAGCCCGACACCACCTGCCTTGACGTGACCACGCCGGCAAATTCCGCAAAACTGAGCCGGCTGGCGCTGGCAAAGACCGATGCCAGCGGGATCAGTACCAGTGTCCCGAGCATGGCAAGTGTCACCCCCAGGGAGAGCCCGAATCCCGGGATCACCCTGACGCCCCTCTTATTTTTCACTTTTACGATCTGCTGTTCCATAAAAACGGCTGTCCTTTCTATATTTCATACATTATGCTGCTTTCAGTTCTATACCTGGAACACCTCCGCCATGTATGATCCATATTCACTCTGCATAGATCTGGTCAAAAACAGCACCGTCATTAAAATAGGTCTGATACGCCATGTCCCAGCCACCGAAATCATCGATGGTAACAAGATTCATATTTAAGTCAAACTGGTCTGAAAACTCCTGCAGAACTGCCTCATTGGAAGGGCGGTAGTAATTGTCCCCTGCCAGACGCTGTGCATCATCACTGTATAAATATTCCAAGTATGCCTTTGCCACTTCTTCTGTCCCATGCTCCTCCGCATTGCTGTCCACTATGGCCACGGAGGGCTGTGCCAGAATGCTGATACTGGGCGTTATGATCTCATAATCATCTGGATATTCCTTCATGGAGAGATACGCCTCATTCTCCCATGCGATCAGCACATCTCCCTGCTTGTTTTCCACAAAAGTATTTGTCGCACCCCTTGCACCGGAATCCAGGACGAGCACGTTCTGGTACAGCTTTTTCATGTACTCCGTGGTCGCATTCTCATCGCCGCCGTCCTGCTCCTGCCAGTATGCCCACGCGGCGAGGAAATTCCAGCAGGCCCCGCCGGAAGTCTTCGGGTTCGGCGTGATCACCTCGACTCCTTCTTTGATCAGGTCGTCCCAGTCTTTAATATCTTTTTCGTTGCCTTTCCGTACCAGAAATACAATCGTAGATGTATATGGCGAACTGTCAAGGTCAAATTCCCCTATCCAGCCACTTTCGATCAGTCCTGCCTCCTCGATTGCCGTGACATCGTGCGCAAGAGCCAGCGTCACCACATCCGCCTCATTCCCCTCGATCACGGAGCGCGCCTGTGATCCGGAACCGCCGTGGGACTGCGTTACCTTTACCTCCTGACCGCTCTTTTCCTTCCAGTAGTCATGGAACAGTTCATTGTAGGCGGCGTAGAATTCGCGGGTTGGATCGTAGGATACATTCAGCAGTTCGATGGCACTGCTGTCATTAGTTGTATCTTCCTGTGTTTTCCCACATCCTGTAAATAATGTACTCGATGCTACAAGTCCTGTAAGCATCAATGCTGATATTCTCTTTTTCATAACTATATTCTCCCCTTCTGCCTTTAGGTAAAATCTTCTATAAAAAATCCCAATATAAAGCATCCCATATATTCTGATAACTGCACACTTTACATTGGGATTTTTTCTTCGTTATCCATATTTACTCGATATCAATTCCAATAAGTTTCCATAAGGTCTTCTGCTTCTTCATCGCCCTTTCCATACTTGGTCATCAAAAAACTTTTCACCTGCTCACTAGGTATTCCCATCTCTTTTGCAAAAATAATCGCACCTTCAAGCTTACTTTCGATTTTTCCTTCCATTTTTCCTTCTTCCCTTATTTCCTGTATAGCAATACACACATCGACCGACTCCTTTCCTTCACTAATCTTCATATTTGAACCTGTTGCCATATTCATGATCTCAACTGCATTTCGATCCACACTTCTAAAGCGCTGTTCCTGACTGACAACCCTGGCTAACTTCTTGTCCTTTGAATATTTAATATAGCGCATAATCTCCCTCATATTTGACTGAAACTCATCAATCTCACTGTCAGACAGTCCACTGGGCGTTATCAGGTTTATACGATAATCTATAGCATATCTTAGGATTTCCTCACTGCAGTCCGAATACATTTCACGCAGGCTCAGCGGTCCGTCCCATTCCTCCGCCCCGAAGTAAACTACTACTGTTACCACAGGAAGCAATCTGTCTTCTTTCCAGAAACCGCTTAAAAATGTATGCAATAGGCAACGTATCCATCTGTCATTGCCATCAGCATCTTGACCACGTCCCTGTATCTCTGCTCTGATACAGATGCATTGTCTGCGCCGTATGGAACTGCAATTTCTGTCGTGTCAAGCTCAACCAGATTTTCCGGGACAATAACCGGTCTTCCATGATATAGAAACTGGTTAAATATATCTGCAAAGACAGAAGGTCGTCTCATGTATTCCTTTTCCAGTATGTCGAGTTTCCCATATATTCTGCCGCCTTTTTTACTTTTATATTTATAATGATGATATCATATCCTGTGGGAAATCTCAAATACTTGTTGGATTTTGGCGGTAATGTTTTATGTAAAGTATGCTATTTTCAAGGTTCCCGTCACTTTTTACAGTTTCATTTTCTGAACCGTTGATGATATAAATTCTTTTCAACCATTTAAACAGTTATAACTGCTGCTATTACCATATCTAATTCGTTCCCATTAGAATTCTTTACAAAATCTTTATCCCATTCCCTTTTCATGATAAAATTCCAACTGCTTCTAATATCCTCTGACAATTATTATCATCACAGTACTTATGCATTTTATTCCGTAACACCCATCTCTTGTCCCCAGTTGTATCACAGCCATTAGCTATTTCTTCTATAAAAGTATATATATCCCCAAATAAAAATATTTCTTTCCCTGGAAGCCAGTCTCTGATATTTTTAAACACAAATCCCCTGCTTTGCCCGTATTTCTCCAGATCCTCAAGCATAAACGCAATCGGTCTGTTTAAAAGCATAAAATCTACTGCCGCTGAAGAATAATCACTGATCAGGGCATCCGCATGTCCGAGTAAACGATTGATTGGTATGTCCTCTGCCACAAGATCCTCATTTTCAATCAGACAAATATTGGAATAATTTTCACAACATATCTTATCCCTATCCTGAAAAGGATGCAGTTTCACGATTAATACAATATTTTTCTCTTCCAGAAGAGCATTTAGACACTCCATTTTTTCTTTTGTATTTACAATCGGAAGTCCGGTCTCTGATTTCAGATCATACTCGTTTAACTGCTCTAGCTTATGTTCGGTGGAACGGAATGTCGGAAGCCAAAATATGTATTTTCCAGCATCCGGTATACGAAGCTTTTTTATATCCTCTTCATTTGGATGAAACAGCCAGTCCTGTTTTGCATAGCCTGTCACAAGAATCTGGTCTTTTCTTAATCCATAAATATCTGCATGGATATCCGCATATAAATCACTGATAACCGTCGTATACTCATAACGCTCTTCACAACGCACAAAATTCACTCTTGTCTTAAACCCGCATCCATGCCAGAGCTGCACCCTGATCTGATCGCTTCGACAGTTTCTTGCAAATCCGTATGCATCCGTAAAAAATATATATCTTGCAAGGCAGAGTGCATGATAGTACGCATCGCGTTCCTCCTGGTTATCTGAAACAGACCAGTCAAACGACAAGAAGCTGACATTCTCCATATCCCTATATTGCTCAAATTCCGCTGGATTTTTGACAAACCACACCAGTTCATATTGATGGTTCAGTCCTATCTGCAATGCATACTCAAACAACGCCCTGGCATTATCCGCAAAATCCATTCCCTTTACATAAGATGAAGCATGGGGACCGCTACGAAACAACACAATATTCTTAAGCGGTATAGCCACATATTTTTCCCGATAAAAATTCTCATATTCTGTCTCCTGATTCGCAAAGTAAAAGACTGACATTTCTGGAACCTTTTCATCAAACATGATAGATATTTTTTCAAAAGTCTCTTTATAATAATCGCTCATAATAACAATTATTGTGTTTGCATAATCTATCTGCAATAAATAGGAGAAATCAAATACCTGTATTTCTTTATCACGAAATACAAATTTTCCTAAATTTCGCTGATTCATGTCCACAATAGAGGAAATATTGTTTAAGACATCATATCTGTCACAAAACTCTGTTAAATAAGCAGTTGATCGCTCCACACAGCAGATTTCTTTTCCAGAAAAAGCATTTATATTTTTTTGCGTCAGCCTTCGTAAAATTATCACAAATGAATTTCTCCCTTCGTTGTTGCATCCGGATATCTCCTGACATTCTGTATATTTTACAAACGTAATTCTTTTATGTCCTGTACACTAACCCAGACTCACTCCTTATACTTTCCCAAACAGAAACCTGATGATCATATTCTTTGTACAAATCTTTCAAATCCTCTTTATTGCGTATTACAAAGGACTGTACCTGTCCATCATAATGTGGCATCATCCCATCTATCGGCGCATCAGTTCGGTTCATATCCCCATCATATATATGTTTCAGTTTATTGCTGTTTAAAAAGTCAATAAAATGCCTAAAATTATGCGCCTGGTATCCCATATAGGACTCCATGTCCACTTTTTCAACAATCTCTTCCAGACTGCATCCAGTATCAAATAAATGTCGTGGCATCTGGGGAAACCCATGATACTCTACCAGCTCCCTCATCCTTGAATCAATCGGAATAAACAGTGCCGGCACACCACCTAAAACTGCTGCAATATTCCCGTGCAGTCTCGTTCCTATACTAAAATCAATGTGATGCATGTTTTGAATCCATGCCTCTGCGCTGACAAAAAATTTCACCCTGTTTTCCTTGTAAAATTTATGTTCTATCCCCCACGGATAATAAGAATCCTCTATTGTACTGTTTGGTATCCCGATACAAAAAGTTCTCAGCTCTTCTGTCCTTTGAGCCACATATTGATAATTCGGATAGCGATTTGCAATATCATACAAATATTTCGTTACTGGTTCGTCAGGCTGCACATATCCACCATTTAAAGAAATTCTGGAATCTTCGGAAATCTGAAGCTTTCTCTGTGACAGCTTCGCACCATATGTATAAACCGATGGACATCCAATAACTGTATAATCCCTTTCCTCCTTAAATCCTAATAAGGACAAGTACTCGCCCGTAATACTCCCCCTTACTCCGACAAGTACCGATTTATTCAGCGCTGCAGAAATAAATGACCGTACCTCCTCATCAAAGGAAAACCCATCTTTCAGTTTCGGCTCATACTCTGCCTTAAGTCCAACTCCAATAATATAACAGGGAATCGTAAGTTTACTAAAAAATTGGGAATAATATAGCAGTTTATTTCTAAAATCATTCCGGAAAGCATCTGCCATGGGAAGAACATATGCGTCATACTCCGAATTAATATACTCTATATCTTCTTCTGAGAAACGTCTGCCCTCCACAGCATAGTGATCCATATCAATCATTGTATCTTCTGTCAGTAAAGTACGAAATACACCATATGCATAAAGAAGATTGCCTGAATTTGTCCCAATGTAATCCCTGACCATGACTTCTATCTCTTTCTGCCTGATCAATGGAGATACCGCTCCCCGCATTAGAATTCTTCTCAAATTATTCATTCCTCTCTACAGAACTCAATTTCCTTTGTTAACTTCCCTGCCCTGCGAAATCAAATTATCTATTACTGCTATCCATGAACTGTTTTTCTGTCTATGTTCCAGATATTCCTGTGGTTTCCACTCCGAATTGAAATGATGGATTCCTCTAGTCTCCTCACATTGTAGATAATTACACAAAAAAAGATCATCCTTAGGTGTGTAAAACCTGCGTGGGAGCAGCAGCATATTGTTTAGCAACTGCATGTCACCATTCATCCAAAAGCCTTCTTCACAAAAGCGCTGATTAAGCCATACGGGCTGAACAAATTTCTCTGTCTGGGATTTTCCATCCTTGTCCAGAAACGCAACATCCTCGTATGACTTAAGCAATGAACCAATAAACGAATTATGTTTCACACTGCCAAATCCCGACCCCAGTTCTATTAAATGCCTCACTCCATAGTTGAAAAAGGCATCAAATTTAAGAAAGGGTGAAAAATCTTTAATCAGTTCTACATCCATATCCAGATAAATCCCACCATAATGATAGATCACATCAAGTCGTGCATAATCCGATACAAATGCCCATTTCTTTTTTTCGTAAGCCTGTTTTACAAATAAATTCTTTCCATAGTCATAGGAACCTGCATTCCATTCAATAATCTCATAATCCGGACATACACATTTCCATGTGTCAATACACTTCTGATATTTCTCCGGTTTTTTTTCCCCACTAAACCAAAAACAATGAATTTTCTTTTCTATTCTATTATGTATAATTGGTTGTGAATGGCTTTGCCTATTCAGACAACTCGCTATTTCCGGATCATCTTTACCATCTGAAACAAGCCAAATTAACGGCATAATAAAACATTCTATTTCATCTGACAGATCCTGCGAAATGAGCTGTCTGTACATTTCATCAAGATATGTCGTCCCACACAGCAGGACGATACCACTTTTAACCGACTTTAAAAAATCAACTCCATGAATACTATATTCCTGCCCTGAAATATGGAGCATTTCACCTTTTTTACCGTTATCAATATAGCCAACTACTCTTTTATGGATATCCCGGTAGATTACTTTTCTGGACAGTCTCCGATAGAAGTCCCCCACCCCATATATATAGATATCTTTATCTTTGATATACTCTATAAAATTATCAACCGATGCGTTATGTGTTATCATTAAAATTACCTGCCGTCTTACCTGACCAATATTCTTTATTACCTCAGTCAAATGTCCGCCAGCATACTGACGGACATTTGACTGAGCTCATTGCCCATAGGAATAAATCCATCTCTAACTCGTTGACACAGCCCTAAACCACTCTCTCATACCTCATATAAAATATCTTCCATTGATAAGATGGGACAATCCATCTTTTCTGATAAATTTTCTTCAATCTCATCAAAAAATGTTATTGCAGTAACAATAACTGCATCGACTTCCGTTAACTCATCGTCTGGTGTTACAACATCAACATCCGAATAAATGGAATTAGCATTTTTATCAATCGCATATTTTACTTTTACATTTGAATTTGTCAGTTCATCCAGCAAGGTCTCACCGACATAATTCATTCCATAAATAGCAATCTCTTTATAACCATTCTCTTCTAAGTAATCAGCGATTGATTTATTTTCCTGTTTAACTTTTACCCATTGGTTCATTAAGAGGTATAATGCCAAATGCTTTTCCGACATTTTTGACTTATAATCAACTTTCTTCTTCAAAGTTTTGCCTACTCCTGCGGCTCCCAAAGCCGCCCCTCCTACAGCAAATAATGCAGCAACTACTCCTTTTTTCATATTACTCATTCTCCTTTCCTATTTCTTCAATTAATGAATTTACGTTTTCAACAACATACTGCCAGTTATAATTGTTTCTCACAAATTCCATCCCATTCTCTGCCATCTGGGAGTAAATTTCCTTATCTGTAAGCATATAGTCTAAAGCTTTCTCAAATTCTGTATAGTTTGAATAATAAAGCCCTGCATTACTCCTAATACACTGTCCCTTTAAAACTGCACAGTCCTCATTCACCAATACAGGGATTCCTAATGCCATACTTTCAAGAATGACCAGTGACAGACTTTCATACATGGAAGGCATGATCAAGAGTTTCGCATTTTTCATAAAGAGCGTCTTGTCCTCCTCCGAAACGTACCCTGCATAAATAATGTCATCATGATAGGAAAGCTTCTCTTCATTATCCACACGCCCTAGAACCAACAATTTCAGGTCAGTGTCATGTCTCTGCTTATATTGGATAAAATACCTGTTCAACTGCCTGAAGTTCTTCCCCCTGGCAACTCTTCCAACATAAATAACATAATCCTGACACTGTTCGTATCCTCTTGGCATTTCCGCATGGCTTACATCCGGCAGATCAATCCCTACACAAGTCAGCCGCCCGGGTCTGGTTCCGGTTTCAAATTGATCGATCAAAAACTGCCTCTCCTCCACACTGTTATATAAAAAAGCCTTTGCAGCATGAAAAGTCCTGCGGCATATGTCTTTGTAAATATTCGATTCATCATGAGCCGTGGGAATAAGAATCGTATGCTCCAATCCCAACTGCAGTCCGACTACGGAGGGATAAAAATTATACCCGAAAAAGATGACCACGTTATATAGGTCCGCACTATCTTTTAAAGCAGCAATCAATCGGGGACAATAAGGTCCTACTTCATCAATCCATTCCTTCTCTGAGTCCCGATCCCCCCGGTTTACCCTGGCCGACAATTCAAGCACACGCCCTTGATCCTTTGTTCTTTCAACGGGAAATCTGTATACCGTAACACCATTTAACATATATGAGCCCGCCAAATAGTAATTATCCCATGGCATATAATCTCTTGCACAACTTGTAAAAACATCCACATCATATCTCTCCGTCAAGTGTTCTGCCAAAACACGACAATGATATTCTGCCCCGCCGTTCACCTCCATTCCATATCTTTGCACCACAAACACAATCTTATTTTTTTTCATATATATTTTCCACCATTCCTTCGCCCAAACATCAACTCTAAAAAGGGTTTATTATAATCGTTCTGTCAATTCTGCCAATTCCAGAACAAAAACTGATATTTGCGGCACCTTGATCCCCATATCCGCTAACTGCCTTAATATTTCATCCCCCCACCCCCTTGGAGTAATAATGTACATCGCTTCTGGAAACCTTTCAACAGCCTCCTGTGGTGACAGGATATCCAGCCCGCCAAATTCCCTCCCCTGTCTTGCCCCTCCGTTATCACAGAAACATTTCACAGTTTGAATACCTTCAATCTTTAACATTTTATATAGATCTCTTCCGTAATTTCCAGAACCAAATATCACAATTTCTTTCTGTTTCCGGTATTCCGTCATTTTCCTTTCATAATACCCACTGGCCAAATACTGCTCCCTAACTGGGATATTCTCATCCTTTATTTGCCTTTTTATAGATGCCATAACATCCTCAGTATAAAATTTCTTTGACATAACCACATCTCTCCACTATTTTTTTCTAAAAATAAACATCGTTGAATGATCCGGTTGTCCGGTGCACAAATATGGATATACTTCTAACGGAATACACTGATTTTCATATGCAAGTTCAAATATTCTGTTTTGTGGAAAACAATGCATCTCCATCCCCTCAGGCTGCCTCATATACTCTTCGTAACAGAAAGTATATCCCCAATAATAAGTCGGAACCTGGAACATAAGAATGCCATTGGGATTCACCTTATTCATCATAACATTCAATATATATTCTATAACAGGAGGGCAGTTATGCTGTAATACAATAAACGAATATATGACATCCGCCTGAGGGAGTTTCAAATAATCTTCAACCTCTTTCATTAAAAAGAACTCCACATTCGTGTCTTTAATATGCTCCATTGCGACTCTCAGATTACCCTCTGAAATGTCCACCGCATCAACATGTCCAAAATTCTGGGCAAGACTCTTGGTAATGCGTCCACATCCACATCCTAATTCCAAAACACTCAACCTTTCAAGGTTACTCACTCCATTTCTTTTCAGGGAACTTATAATCTCAATTGTTTTTAAATTCCCGCTCTGGAAAAACCTTGAAATTACCTCTGCTGTCAAATTTTCTGTTTTCATTTCATCATGTGTTATCACAGAAAAATAAGGTTCTTCTTTGCCAAGTTTCTCCCATGCCCTTTTCGTCCGTGCGAAAACCTGCTTAAGCTGTTCTGAATTTACTTCTTCTATCTGCATTTTATAATTCTTAAAATAAAATGGTTCGTATACAACCTCATCATCATCCACTTCTGCAAGATCACATATCTCACCATAAAATTTATCTTTCAGGTTTACTCGAATTTCCTGATAGATTCTTGGGTTATCCGAGCAAAGCAATAAAACATAATCTCCTTGCAAATCGCTCAGTTGGTTTACTGATAGAATATTTTCTTTTGTCGGCTGATTGTCTGAAAGCACACAATCCTGAATATTATAGGTTTCCCGCAATATCTGCTCCACCATCTTCCCTCTGTTTCCATAGGGATAAATAATAAACAATTTCTTTTCATTCCC
This sequence comes from uncultured Lachnospiraceae bacterium, assembly GCA_947175285.1. Next base: position 27,120 of record CAMWMM010000001.1, on the reverse strand, counting down.
GACATACTTTTCTATGCTTTTATATACTTTACCTTCTGTTATTTGTTTCATTTTATACCCTTTCCGTTATCACCATAAAAAACTTATTGGCAAAATTCATTTATAGCAGCATCACTTCTGCCTGTTCAACTCTTAAACATTTTATATACTATTTTACCCCAAGTAAACTCAGACATTACTTTATTATAAGCATTCTTCCCCATACTCGCTCTCACATCGGGATTATCTAACAGATATTCAATATCATCTTTCCACTTTCCAACATTATAGTCCGTCTCCAGGATCCCATTTATCTGATGATCAATAACAGTTTTGGGTCCAGCTACATTCTTCGCAATACATGGCGTTTTGAAATACATAGCTTCAAGAAGCACCATTCCGAATATTTCCTCATCAGATGCCAAAACAAGACAATCTGCATGTTGATATATATCCGCCATCCGCTGATTATCTACTTTCCCCAAAAAAGAAACGCGGTCTCTGTAAACAACATCAATTAATCTTAAAAGACGATTTATTTCTCTTTTATCTTTTATACCTACAACAACAAGCTGTACATCATCCCTTTCATTGCATAAAACCTCAAACACCTTCATGATAAACCCAACACGTTTTCTTTTTTCCGCAGTTCCCACATAAAGAATATTGTGCTTTCCCTCATGATCATTCATCATTACCTGATTACAAGCACTTGCCTTTTTGTAAATCTTAGAAATATCCAGTCCGACTCCTACAGTTACTACTTTTTTCAAACCTTTATTCTTCAAAAATGTTGTGGCATCATCTGTTTTTGAAAAAATGTATTTTACAAATGCATTGCACACTGGTACAGATATTAAATCATATGCTTTCATTTTTTTTTCATTTTCAAACGCATTAAAATAAGGTCCATTAAATATATATACATTTCTATGAAGCAATGCCAGAAGGATACTCATAATTTGATCGTACTCATTGGAAATAATAATATTATATTTCCATAACTTAAGAGGATTCAAAAAATCAGGATAAATTGCCCTTATTCCGAATACTACACCTCTTCTCCATATTATTTTAATTCTGTTTTTTTTGTCACGAAATACTATCTCTTCATGATTCGTCTTTGAAAAATAAACAATATCACAGTCAAAGCCCAATCGACAAAAAGCTTTACACAAACCTATTTCCTGCGAATTGTAAGTGTTTATATTCATGACATTAGCAAATGGTCTGACCAACAGTAGTTTTTTCATTTGAAACTCCTATATTTCTTTACGGCTTTTTTATACAATATTCTATACTTGTCATTCATGCTATTAGCCGAGAATAAATCCACACTCTTTTTATAAGCCTTTTCCGAAATATCACCTAACCTTTCCTGATCTGATAATGCCATTCTGATCTTCATTGCTAATTCCCCCGGCAAAATCTCATCTACCAAAAATCCCGATTCCTCATCTATTTGTTCAATAATACCTCCTACCCTGAATGCAATAACTGGTGTCCCCGACGCCATGGCCTCTAAAGTTGTACAGGGAAAATTGTCTTCTATGCTTGGAAGAATAAATAAATCTGCTGCTGCATATATTTCATTTAATACTTTTTCCTCCGAAATATACCCCAAACTATGAACAGGTATACCGTTTCCTGAAATTTTATGCTCCGCATTCCCTATAACCAAAATCTCCAAATTCTTCACATCGTTAAGCATCTTAACTGCATCTAATAAGTAATCCATGCCTTTCTTTTTATTATTTGCTGATGCAGCAACAAATAATAAATACTTTTTATTGTCGTTCAAATGATTCTTTCTTCGCGCTGTTTTTTTATCAATTCTTCGAAAAGTTTCTATATCAACACCATTTGGTATCCAGAGCAGATTTTTTACCCCGATCCCACTGTCCTTTATCATGTTATAAAGCCATTTTGAAGGACATACTCGATATAAATGATTTTCTGTAAATAACGCTTTCTTTTGTAAAAAGAACCTTTCTGGCATATCCTTACTCAAGACCCGATTTGCTGATAAATCTTTACATTTTCTACACCCATCTTTCCATCTGGCACATTTGGCCGAATACGTACAGTACCCGGTCATAGACCACATATCATGAAGAGTCCACACGACAGGGACAAACTTCAAAAGTACTTTTATCCCTCTGCAACTAATTAAATAGTCATGCGTATTATGCAAATGTACCACATCTATCCGTTTCACTAATATGATCCGCACAATGCATATCAATGCCAATATCCTCACTATCTTTTTCAACAAATCAGATTCTATCAGATATTCTTCTATCTCTTTAAAAGCATGTTGTGAAAATAAGCTATACGAATTTTTATCACTATCCTTGTCTCCCGCTAATACGAAACGAAAATGTTTATCTCCTGACGAAACTTGATTGTATAATATATTACATATTTTCTCTGCCCCGCCAAATTCATCGTAAAGATTCAAATATAATATGTTCATGCCTATTCCTTCTTTAACAGTGTTATTTCTTCATAAGATGATGACACTGCAACTATATAATAGTTTACCTTGTTCAATAATCTGATTAATTTAAATAAATACCAGTATTTGTGTTTTTCCCAAAATCTATAATGTATTTCAACGCACAGCTGCTTAAATTTCAGTTCGCTTTTTAAAATATCTGGTATAACTTCCAGTTCAGAGCCTTCAATATCCAATTTGAGAATATCTACTTCGTCTATGCTAAGTTCTTTCATAATTGTCCCTATAGACTTGAAAGGGATCTGAATTTTTCTATTTGTAGTAACATTCTTAATAAGAGATCCTGAGATATCTCTCGGATTTTTGGGCAGATAAAAGTCTTTTATTCCGTCCTCGTTTGAAATACCATACTCATAAAAGTGAAAATTTGTTATATCAGCACAGCACTGCTTTACCCAATTACAGGATTTTGGAGTTGGATCAAATCCATACACCTTCATGTCCCATTTATCCATCAAATATTTATCGAATGTAATATCAGCTCCTATACCAAATGAAAATGCCTTTCCGTTATACATTGATTTAAGCGGCACAACATAAAACCCGCCATAAGAAGACCCCGCCCAAACAACACGCGGTACTTTATACTGAACTCGCAATATAAATTTTACAATACAATTTACCTTTTTCTCCATAAGTTAACCCCTTAATTTGCAAAAGCATATCCATGTATAATCTTTTGATTCTGCATACAATATTTTTTGCATCTCTGTATCGACCTTATCCAAAATAGGTTTTCGGGTCGGGTAATGTACATCGTCCCATACTCCTCCCCACCTGACATGATCCGTCTTATAAATGGGTGGAAACTCAAAATATGTATTGACGTTCTCTTTGAAGTACATAGAATGTGCATGATTTGGCGGAATAATTATTTTATCCGTTTCCTCAAACCCGACTCCGAGCAGAACTTTCTTTAGAGAATAGCAATCACCCTCTGTTTCAGGATAATTATCTTCAAATAACGCTTGTTGAAACCCCATAAATTTCATCTGCATCAGTCGATCATATGCATTCTGATGATCATCAAAAAAAATTACGGTTTTTTCTTTGTCTTTGATAAAAGACCAGTCAATACAGGAAAAATCTATTGAAAAATATTTCACTCGTTCTGATATATACTCTCTATGATTCAGATTAATGTCTATGGAAAAAATCTGTGCATTAGGACATGCCTTCTCAAATAACCATGTTCCTTGTCCTTTCCATACACCGCTTTCAATAATATACTGAGGTTTTAGAGTTTTCATGGCATACCAAGACCAAAATAAATGTGTACTTGACATACCGCCCCTATTGTCAATAATCGGTCTATTATCATATATTTCTTTAAATTCTTCAATTTCCCTTTCTATGTTCTCTAATGCCCAAATATTATCCCCGTATACTAGCATATTATTTACCCCCACTCCGCTGTCCTCGTTCTATAGCTAATTCTAAAATGTCTCTTAATAAAATTATCTTACATCCCCCTTGTTTAATATGATTCTTAACTTCATTCAAGTTTACACTGGTAACAATAATCATATCCAATTCCGGCAATTTATCATCTAACGTATAAATCGGATAATCACATTCTATATTACGTGCATTTCTGTCAATAATGCAGGTAATCTTAGTGTGGGCATCTTTCATATCCCTTGCTAACTGTTTTCCCACAACCCCATAGCCATATATTCCTATATTCTCTGTTTCTATATTATTCAAAATAGATAAAATATTTATGTTCCTTTTTTCAGCAACAAGCCACTTGTATAATAAATCAGCTCTATAATCAGACGCTATTTGCAACTCAGACTTTTTGTTAAGTATTGCCCTCAATTTTTTCTTTATCTTCTTATCCCCGAGATATCTCCCCAAGAGTATACATACAATACAACTAACTATCCATAAAAATAAAATCATACAAAAATCCCTATACTATACTAATCAATTCCTCTTTTACTTTATTTTTTGCATTATCCTGTGTTACTATGTTATATAATTTTTCCCCTTTTTCTCGGCATCGTTCTTTTCCGTCTTTATACGCCATCTCCATTTTCTTATGTAACTCTTGGATATGATTCTCCTCGTCCCCATAAGTATATTTATAAATTAAAGAATCATCATAATCATTTGCCATACAAATATCTGGTACAATAACCGTCCTTTTATATGAAAAAGCCATAATCATAGTTCCCGAATTCATTGCGCTTTTATAACTATACGGTAAAACCAGTATGTCTGCCTGTTCTAAATAAACAGCCATCTCCAACGAATTTATATATTGAGAGCAAAGAGTTACCTTGTCATTATTTTGCGCTATCTCTTTCAATGAACTAAAATATTCCTCTGATGGAGAATATCCAGCAATAACCAACCTACAGTCATATGATTTGTTCAGCCTGTTAAAAGCATTAATAAGAATTTCAATATTCTTGTATGGTCTGATTAGACTATAGAATGCAAAAAGAAAACAATCTTTATTTCCCGGCGTTTTATCTGGATGAGCGTATCCAAAGTAATCGCCTACAAATTCCGGATGCGCCAAAAATCTAACTTTTTCATACTTCAATTTGGGTTCAAATTGTTTTAAAATTTCAACGCTTTGACGGGAATGGATAATTATAACATCACTTATTTTGATAAGAAACCTTGTATTTCTTGTTACCATATCTGTTATGTCAGAATCATGTGGAATCTTATTGTGATAAACCCACACAATCTTTACTCCGTAGCATTTTGCCTTTTTTATCAGCCTGATATCTTTATCCTTAACCATATTTTCGGGCCAGTTTAAATATATACTTCGAATCTCCCATAAATCATATACCCCATTTAACAAATCAAAATAATCTATCACTTTATATTTGCTTTCAAGAAACCCCTGCATAGTGTAAATATACGAGGTCTGACACAAAGAATAAGGATAAAACGCCACAATATTTCTATCTTGCCTTCTCATTTTATAAATATTACCTCTGTACTCCAATCTGTTACACATAATCCCTTATTATTTTTGTCACTGATTCCGTTTTGTCGCAACTGCAATAACCTGATACTGCCTTTTCATTTTACTATATAGAATACACAACTTATTAAAGATATTCCATCCAACTAATGACTGTATTTTCCTACAATTTGGCATCCATGCATGACACAGCCTTTGACATTCATTTACTTTAAATCCATTGACAGTCAATAAATTATATAAATTCTGCGGACTCCATGTATATAAATGCATATTTGAATCGTTATAATTTATCTTTTCATTAGTTTCATGCGGTACACACAACACAATTTTCCCCTTTGGCCTAATAACCCTTTTAAACTCATTAATATAGAAAAAAGGATTATCCACATGCTCTAAAGCGTGATTAGAAATTAAAATATCCACACTTGCATCATCAACCTTCGTTATATCTTCTAAACATTCTATTCCCCTTTTTTGAGCTTCTGCCCTTGCTACAGGATTTACCTCAATTCCTATCTTTCTACCCTGTGTATTAATATTAGCAAGTAAATATCCTCCGCCGCATCCAAAATCAAGAACATCGCTTGTTTCTTTTATATATTTTTCAAATTTAAATAAATTAGCTTTACCTCCAAATTCTCCACCCGACTTTTGCCAATTAAAATATTTTCTATTATAGTATTTCGATGTATTCATTTTTCTTCCTCGCCACAATATTTCTATCTTATCTTTTCATTTTATAAATATTATCTCCGTAATGCATTTAATCTCAGAGACAAATCACAAGACATCCCGCCACACATCTCATCGTCCTGCCCTTATTGGTTTTTCTGAAACACCGCTACCAACGGGTTAAATGAATGAGTCATATATATCTGATGAAAACGATCATCCTCAATCATAAATGCATTTACAACTCTTTGCACCTGATACTCCGCCAATTGTTCTTCAGTATATAATTCTTTCCATTTTAAATACACCTTTTCGTTATTTCTACATGCCCAAAACATATCATCAAATATTAGATACCCATTCGGCTTTAACAGTTCTTTCAACAAACAGCATGCCAAGCCATCATGGATAAATGTATGCGCTCCATCAAGATAGACCACATCGAAAAGCCCGTTCTTTCCGTCATTTCTCATTTCAAACAGAAATTTACTTAAGTTCCATGCATATGAATCACATAATTTACGAGTATTGCCCGTTCCAATTATTTGACAGTTTATTTCAGGAATCTGTTTTAAATCATAAAGTAAATTAGGCGTGTTTCAAAATCCACAATGATTAGTTGACAAATTACAGAAACAGATGCGTCCTATTTTGTCGTATTTAAAAGCTTTCCATGGCAATTTGTAAACATGCATTTGTCAACTAGAATTGAAACACGCCGTAAATTATCAATACAATCCTCGAAGTCAAAACAAAAATATGTATCTTCGCTTGTCAGACATTTACATGCTTCAACAGCAGTTGCTCCATATCCGATTCCAATCTCAGCAACATTTATTCTTCTATTTTCATTTTTCTTTTTTTTAATCATCTCTAAAAACTCCCAGCATGGTGCGCTAACCGTTTCTCCCTGCTGTGTCCCTATCACTGACAGCATCCGAAATCTCTCATCATATATAGGGAGGTCATTATATAAATCAATTATTTGTTGTTTTGGAACAAGTTCTTTCAAAGAATAAACAATCGATTTATGGTAACTAGGATTCATACATGTCAAAAACCAAATATAATCTTCATAATCATGAACCTCATCTAGCGGAATTATATTGAGATAAGTGTCCTTATCGTTATTGTCAACGATTAAAGATTCCTGAATTCCATATTTCAAATTTAAAAGTTCTTTAAATTGTACCCCGTTCCTGCCAAAAGGGTAGATCGCAATTTTTCTTCCCTCCCAGTTTCTTTGATAATAATTAATTGCATCACAAAATCTGTCTCCCATTTTTTCCCCCTGATAATTTATTTGCTTAGCATTAAACATTCAACCTTATAGTTTATGATTAACTTTTCCCATCCTCCCCATATAATAATCTAAAATCCCATAACATGCTGCCCTTATCATTTTTCCATTATATTCAGTTGGACACACAATCTTACTTTTAATTATGTTACATAAAACATCTTTCGTATTTGCTTTTATATATTTTCTATATCTATTTACAAAATAAAGCCTGTTTCTAATCAAATAATATTCTTTCAAGGGAGATTTATATCCTCCTGTGCTCCCACCAACCTTATGCCACACTTTAACACTGGGGATATACAACATACGCACACCCTCCAAATACCACCTCATACATAAATCTGTATCCTCATAGTAAAGATAATATTCAGCATTAAATAGTCCATATTTCTTAATTATGTCCTTGTGAATCATCATACAACAACCACTAATAAATGATACTGGTGTTTCCTTTTTGTAGTTTTTAATATATAAATGCCTTGCATTTCCAATATCAAATTGCAGCTCCCCACCAGCATACCAGTTTGCTCCACCATTCTTTCCCATGCCAATCCGTGCGGTTGTAACGGTATTGGCATCAGCCTTTTCCAACAGCTGTTCTACCAAAAAAGAGTCCGCCACTGTATCCACATTAAGCAGCAATATATATTCTGCTCCCATTTTTAACATCTGTTTAACAGCCAGGTTATTAGCTTTTGCAAATCCATAATTATATTGACTCTCCACCAAATGAACTTGCGTATATAACCGCTTCACAATTTCTACAGACGCATCACTTGAATGATTATCCCAAAATAGAATCTCAAAATTGTTATAAGTCTGTGCCTGCAAACTATTCAGACAATCTGCTATGTACTTTTCTCCGTTATAATTTATCAGCACAATACCTACTTTCCCACTCATCTGCACTCCGATCCACCGCTGTTCAGTCATACTCCCGTCAGTTAAATGTCAAACTCGCTATATCTCCTCCCTTGCAGGAACATAGTAGCGAACGCCTTCTCTTTTTTTAACTATTTCCTCAATCTCGTCGCAGAACTTCAGTCCCACAGTGATGATTACCCCGACAGTTTCATCTGCGATAATTCTATCAAATTCATATACCGGAATTCCCAAAAACATATCATGTGCGGTTTCCCGTCTCGTTACAACAAACCCATCCACTTGCAATTTCCAAAAATTCATCAAAAATACAAATCTGCGCCCTTCTCCCCCAGCTCCATACAAATATACCGTTTTGCACTCTGAACAAATTTTCTCAATCGCTTTTCTTTGCCGGTCAAGTCTCCTTAGCTCCGTCAGGCTTCTGACTCCAAAATTTTTTCCTGTCATCTGATACGTTTCTGCCATCTGCATCTGAGCACTCAAAATTAATCTTCCTGCATACCGGGAGCTCATGATCCACTCTGTTGAATACCCCGCATCCTGTGCAACATACGCAAAAATCCGTTCAATCGCATGACTAATGGTTCCATCATCCGGCAATGGTTCATCCCGAAAATCTTCATATTTCCAGTCATATTCCAGTAGCTTTGTGATGGCTTTGGTCCTGCACCAGAAGACACTTCCCAAAGTAACGGGCATTTTTTGACGATCAATGTCACACTGCAGCCCCAAACGAGCTGCAAGTTCCTCTGCCAGTTTGAAATTATCGTCCCTCCACCGATTTGTATACCAGTGTGTCAGACGTTCCCCAAACGGTATCGGCGGCGTCAAGATTCCAATTTTTCCTCCCATAAGAAGACCCAGTATGTTATTAATATACGTTTCTGAATGAATCGTGTTGTCCCACAGATTCTCGATCCAATAATCTGTATCTTCTTTAAGTAACAAAGTTTTTTGTTTTTTATCATGCAGGAAACACAGAAATTTCTTTTTTAAAGCAGTCCTTTTAAATGCAACCAGAAAAGCACTGATGTCACGTCCCCTGTTTTCTTTTTTCAGGCAAAACACATTTTCACGCCCGTCCGCATATTGACTGATTTTTTCCCATGCCCTTTCGTTTGATGTATAAATACAAATTTCTATCGAAGAAGGTACTCTATCAAGATATTCAAAATACCGCTGTAACGTATCCTCATAAAATAAATTCACTGCTATCGCTGTATCTTGATATACTGCATCCGGCACTTTAAAGTCTTTCTGTGAATCCGCAATAATATGTATCAACCCTCGGCTAAATAATTCATCATATACATTCTGCATACTACTAAACCCTTTCCGCCATTCCTCAACGACATCTGCTGCATTGTATTATTGCTCAAGATAACCGCCCCATCTCTGCTCTGTTTCTATTAACACCTCTTTTAAATTTCTTCCAAAGACATCCAATGTGAAATATTTTTCATATGTCTTTCTGGCAGACGCCTTGATATAATCCAGTCCATTCCGATTGTCCATAATCCGTTCCATTGTTTCAGACAATGCCATCACATTTTCCGCCGGTATGACATAGCCGTTAACCCCATCCTGAATGTAATCCGCAATACCTGTGTTTTCAGTAGTGATGCACACTTTTCCAAACATCATGGCTTCTATTATCACTGTCGGCAATGATTCATATGGTGACGTGCATACGACCACGTCAATTTTATGAAAGATATTATAAAGCTCTTTTCTTGTCAGTTCGCCCCAAAATTTAATATTGGTCTGGGAATTCCACATATCCCTTATTTTCTGATAATAGTCCTTGTTCGCTGACTTACCAATAATCCAAAATTCTGCATCCTGACTATTCACCATGTTCGTTGCTGCACTGATAAAAATGTGCTGCGCCTTTACTGGATATATCGTACCAATCACTGCAAACACTGTCTTTTCCCTGGTTTGGATATACTGTGTCGTTCTGGATGCCGCATCCGGTATCCCCAACATCAGTATATTTTTACACATATCATCAAACATCTGATTAAAAATTCCCTTTGCTGCCCTGCTCACCGAACAAATATTGACTTTCAAAAACTGTTCTTTCCTAACACAGACAGAATATTTGTTCAAAATGGGCTGATAAATAAATTTAGCTTCATGAATCCACCAAAGTACCGGACGAAATTTGCTAATTTCATAAACGCTTTCTAACATGGTAAACAAATTTACCATGACCACATCAAACCTTCCGATCCACTTTTTTTCCTCATCAAAAACATAGGGCAGCGTCGGACATATCACGACAGCAATTCCCTGATGCTTTATTTCGTTAATCAGTTTCTCGTTTCCACCGGGAACTGCTATAAAAACCGCAATATCATATCTTTTCATAGCCATTGCTGCATTCCATACTGCCAGCGAACCACCATCATAATCAAGTTTTTGTGAAATAATCAGGACTTTTCTTTTTGCGCCTTCTTCGATTGAAAAATCCGGAAACTCTTTCACACTATCCGAAAGCTGTCCCGCTAAAAATCTATCCCATGTAAAAATGCGTTCCTCATCTACTCCCAAATCAACTAACTGCTGAAAAATCTCGTTTTCGTACAGACTCATAATCAGGATATTATCAAAATGTACTGACTTGATTTCCGCTGGCGGGATTACTAAAATCCCGTCTACTTTTTGTCTCCAAAATACATTATTGTTATCTGTAAGAGCTACAATTTTCAAGTCTGAAATACTTTGTACTACTCTCCTGTTTTTTTTGTAGGTATTTCCAAGTCCAAATAAAATAATCTTCATTTGCAACTCTCCTCATATGTTTTGCAAATTGTACAAAATCATTTCTCCATAGATAAAGGTCATCATATCAACACAATTTATCATGCAGCGTTTTTGTCAGCTTTATCAACCTGTAAAGTATTGGACAATAGTAATAACATAAAGCATTCAGCACAGCACTTCGGTAATTTCGTTTTACTCTTCGCTTGCTGACCGTAATATACCCCTGCTCTTTTAAAAAATGATAATGTCTGTTTATAAAACGGTCATCATTCCGAAGGATAAAAAGGCAGTGTTTCCATAGCTTTAAGTCATGGCAGCCCCCTCCCTTCACATATGACTTAGGCAGATCAATCTCATATGTGAAAGGAACATATACCATTTTCCTTCCCAATTTAGCTTGTCTGACAAGATAATCCATGTCCTCCCTTGCAGCATTTCCAATATATCCGACATCAAATCTCATTGTTTTCGCCAACTCAGCCTTGATCATAAAAGATGCCATAACATACAGCCCTTCTGTTATTTCATCAATCTTGTAATCAAAAGAAAAGACTCCCGTATTAAGATCCGCCATACACTTTGTATCAAATGGATTTACATGTATCTTGGAAATGTATCTGTCCATATTTCTAATCTGTCCCATATTGGTTGCATAAGAACCATTTGCTCCTGCAATATCTGCAGGATACTGTTCAATGGCATCTCGTAAACGGTGTAGGGTACCACCATACAATACGCTATCATCATCACCAAAAAAAATATATTTCCCTCTCGCTTTCCTGACACCTACATTTTTCGCAAAAGGCAATCCCTTATGCTCTCTCAACCGAATATATTTTATCGTATCATACTTTTTGCGAAGCTCTGATACTCTCGCCCTTGTATCATCACCAGAACCATCATCCACTATAATCACTTCTAATGTTACATCTTGTATAAACGTAGGAATTGTTTTCTTTAACACATGCGAACGATTGTAACTTGAAATAATGACACTTACGTTTTTATCCACTATAACCCCCCCCGTTTAAGCCTTAATTTAATTGACAGTCCCCGATTCTATTCTCCCCATGCCAGAAACATTCCTTTCTCCTCTGCCATATCCCTTCATCAGACATCTGAATCTGCCCAGTCACGACTACCCCGAATCTTTCATTCTCATCCACAAAATTTTTCCGTAAAATCGCAGTATATCATGTGTTCTCCTGCTATCTGCATAAAACACAAAAAATATTCATTATTTTTACCTAACGCCCTCTATTTCTCCAAAACGTACATGAATTCATACATCCAATCTACTCCATTACGATATTCACGGCATATGTAGCAACGCTCAAGTATTCTCAGCTTTTGTTTTTTTAAAATGTAATCATAAATAGTATAAATATTGTCTAAGTCAAGATTTATGTCCTTTGTTTTATAAAATTCTTCTCTACGTTTTAGCCATGCCAAATTTTCTTTTTTATCTGTATTGTAAGGTTTTGGTACTACTGGAAACACATATAATACTATTTCGCCCTGGTTTATCAATTTATATATATATTGTATTATTTCAAAATGCTCACAATAATCTTCTCCATAAATACAAATTGGCGCATCAGTGCTAATAAGGTTGTATCCCCCTAGTTCTCCTTCTTTCATTGTCCGCATCATTTTTACAGAATCTTTGCAGTTAAATTCTCCATTCAGCACATTTTTCTTAAAATCAACCTCTTTTTCAGGATCTATGTCATATCCAACAAAAGATATACTTTGTTCTGCCATTTTATTAGATAATGTATGTCCATCCCCACCATATAGCTCAATAGTCCTAAACTCGCCAATACCATATTGTTCTTTTAGTTTCAACATTGTCTCTATTACGTCCTCACTTTTGGATTCCCAAATCACTTTCTCCTTACTATTCATTTTCTCAACCTCCCTATACTTTTGTTATTACTGTTCCACTTTGAATAATCTTTCTTCCTTGATCAGCTCCAACATTCATCAATAAATCTATAAGTGACAAATGCGAAATAAAATCATTACGATTCCTCTGAGTATATACCGGATGTTTAAAATCATTAAACCATACATTCACTCCTTCTCTCTTATATTTGTCCAGTTCCATATAATCCCTGCCTGCCGGACCTGATAAATATACGCTTGCCCCAGAACGCTTTGCAATATCCAGTATCAAATCCGATTTACTCCCTGTCGGCGATAAGTCCGATGCCTTTATTATTTTGATATCTATTTTCAGTAACTTAACAAAATAAAGAATTATCTCCATATTTAAGTCATATAAACTTGTAATATGTCTACCAATCAATTCTTTAAAAAAGGGATAATACTCATGATAAAAAGGATGTTGCGTATAATTATATTGTATTGTCTTCAAATATTTATCTTCCCACGGCACTTCTTCATCTGAAAAGATTTCCATATCGGCAATAGTTTTATCCCTATATTCTTCAAGTTTCACCGGTACTCCTATATATTTTGCGACACCACCTACCAAAATCTTATTTCGGTTTTGAAAATATCTTTTTCTATATTGAACATTATCTAATATAATCATTTCATCTGCATTCATCATTTTATTAAAAAATCCAAGCCATGGTAAATGCTCTGGCTGATGTATCGCAACAATCATTTTATTTCCTCCTAGTTTCACAAGATCATCTCACATCTTACTATTTCAAATGCTTCGGCATACTGTTTTCCCATCTCATAGCCCCTATATGCTGCCCTGGCTTTAGTGCCCTCTATCCATTGATCTCCAAACTTTTCATACTCCGTTTTATGCATACGCAATGCCTTCAACTTCTGTTCTTCAAATCCACCTATATCAACATACATTTGAGGTCTGAATCCCATATAAGAACGTCCCGCCGGATAAATAGGCTCATACATATATACATTGTTATGCCTTCGTGCAGCCGTAATTGTTGACTTTGCCACTCCCTCATGTGCTTGATGTGTATCAAATATCCAATGGGTAAATACTATTTCTGGTTTATACTTTTGAATTCTTTCATCAAGCGCTTCTATCACTTGTGAATGATATGGAATATCTTTTGTGTCATAATCCAAAATTTCTATATCATTTACCCCGAGCATTTCCGCTGCTCTTCTCCCCTCAGTAATCGCGTTTTCTTCTGTCCGTATAACCTTTCCATCATAATTGGAATAACCTGACTTACTCATGACAATCATCTTTACATCATGTCCATGTGCAATGGCCTTTGCCAGAGTTCCCCCACAAGCCAGCTCGATATCGTCCAGATGGGCTCCTACTGCCAATATTTTCATCCTGTACTTGTTCCTCCCTTCACTTCATCCAAAGATCGGTCAGTATCCGTTCCTGTGGCGCCATCCCAGTCTTATAGAAATTACTTGGCATAGTAAATCCCATTTTCCTTCTGTATAGGATATCCTTTCCGACTTCTTTCTCATATGCTTTTTTCAACAATCCCTTCAACATTCCAGCCGGCAGACGATCCGCTTCCGACAGAGAAAAGGAAAATTCAACCAATTTCCTTGACAGCAGCGGAACCCTGACCTCCAGCGAAACTGCCATGCTTGCCCTGTCCACTTTCGTCAGAATATCCCCCGGCAGATACGTCTTGACATCAAGATATTGAACCCTTGTCATTGGTGGCAGCTCCATATGGTAATGTCTCCTAAGTGCCCAGAATTTGTCATAATCCCTGTCAATCCCTAAACGTTTTCTCCATTCCTTTTCCCCAAGCTGTAATATCCAACTATAGTTTCTATTCAGGAAGCTTAATTCATCCAGCCAGAAATAACTATCCGAATTCTTTTTACACCTACTATACAGATAAGATACCAATAGATTGTCTGGTCCTTTCTCCTTCTCCTTTTTCCAGATATCCCGATATCGATAATAACCACCAAATACTTCATCCCCACCGTCACCTGTAAGGATTACCTTGACTTTCTCCCTGGCCAAACCTGACACAATATATGTCGGAAAAGCCGAAGTATCCGCAAACGGCTCATCATACCATGATTTTAATTTACGATAATTTGTCAGAAATGTACTGCGGCTGAATATTTTGGAGTTCAGATTGATTTTATACTTTTTAGCTAGTTTGTATGCGTAATCTAGTTCGTTATAATTGTCTTGCGTAAAACCTATGGAAAACGATTCAAGTTCATCGTTTACCTTGTGCCCCTCATATGTCACGATACTGGAATCCACGCCTCCGCTCAGGAAAGTCCCCACTGGCACATCCGCAATCATCTGTTCCTGTACGGATTCTGCAACAAGGCTTTTTAGTTCCTCGATCAGCACCTCCTGCTTTCTTTCGGATCCCTGTGCTTCATTCACAGTCAATCTCCAATAAGCTGAATCCTTGACGATACGCCTGGATTTTAGGTCAAATAACAAGCGGTGTCCAGGCAACAGTTTATAGACATTTTTGTAATAACTTTTTGGCTCTGGTATGTATAAATAGTTTAAAAAATCATAAACAGCTGTATGGTCAACCCTCAAGGAAACCGTACTGCACATATTGACGATTCCTTTCAGTTCAGACGCAAATCCGAAATTGTTACCATCATAATAGTAATACAACGGTTTTATTCCAATCCTGTCACGAAAAAGCCTGACCAGACCGTCTCTCTTATCATAGACTGCCATACCAAACATACCATCCACTTTCGTAATGAACTGTTCACCCCATTCAAGATAGGCATTTAAAATCACTTCCGTATCAGAAGTCGAATGAAACTGGTGTCCTAGCCTCTCCAGCCTGTTTCTCAGCTTCCGATATCCATATATTTCACCATTGAAAACGATTCCAACCTGGTCATCATCGGAAAACATTGGCTGCATTCCATTTTCGGACAAATCCATAATCGCGAGTCTGGCAAACGCCAGCGTAAAATCTTCCATGGTTCTGATCTTTATTCCATCAGGTCCACGTTGTTCCATGCATTCTATTCCCTTTTGATAATTCCACCCGACATTGTTTCCCCCGAGAATCGCGCACATTGTTTACCCCCCCCCTAATTACACCTATTTTAATCCAAAACATTCACAATACATCCTCGTATGGTATCAGCCATATCTCCTTTTCCGGATTGTGGATATGTTCAACACGATTTCCAATCTGTCCTGCAATCTCATCATAATATTTAGGAGTAGTGATAATGATATGATCTACCTGTGTCTCTTCAAAATTCTCCACCACATACCCACACACAATCTTTCCCCATTGCATATGCGCCGAATCAAACAC
Organism: uncultured Lachnospiraceae bacterium; assembly: GCA_947175285.1. The sequence continues at coordinate 10,792 of CAMWMM010000001.1, read as the reverse complement.
GTGCTGGATTTTGACACCGGCTTTTGACAGTTCCTCCAAAAATGCTCTGCCCATCGCTCCCGCTCCCCAAATTGAGCAGCCTTTTTTTGACAACTCTCTTACCAGTTCCACTTTAGCCTGCATATATAGATTCTGCCCATCTCCAATCCCTTGGTCGTTAATCATATTAAGGTAATAAACCTTGTTGACAGCACTCAACTCATTTATAAATGCGCTTCCTTTCATCCCCCACTTGAAAAAATAAATATTTCGAAGGGAGTTTAGAAGTTCACCATATACTGGAAGATTCTGATAATATATCATGTTATAGATTACATTGTTATAAAAACTTTTCAGTAGAAGCGCAGAATCCTCCCTGCTCATAATGTACTCATATATTTTGTCCATAGCTTCCAGTATGTAGCTTCTTTTCAAATCTCTGTCCGTAGAAATCGTACTCCTGTTTTTATTCATCCTAATATAGAGGAACGGTTTGTCGGCATATACTATTTTGTGCGAATTAATAGCGATTACCATTGCATAATAAACATCGTTTGCATTGGGTATGTCCTGAAAAAAAATTTCTCTTTTCCTATAAATGGACTTGTGCACCAATTTTGTACATGGTGAATTATCAATGAGCTGCATAATCTGATATAACTCTTTATCAGTATCAACAACTGGATACGTATCGCAATACAGTTTTCTCATTGCATTTTCAATCTGGGCATTTCCTTTGGGTGCATCCTCAAAACATTCCCAATAACAGCATACGACATCCGCCGATTCCCTTATAGCGGTTTTGACCATAGTCTCTATTGTCTGGACATGAAAGATATCATCCGAATCCCAGAAAATAATCCATTCACCTGACGCCATATCCATGCCAATGTTCCGCGATACCGCCGCCCCATGATTTTCCCGTTCAACCACAACTTTAATCCTAGCATCTTTCCCTGCATACTCCTGCAATATCTTTACGGTGTGATCTGTACACCCGTCACAGACATATATGATTTCCAGATTCCAATAAGATTGTCTGATAACTGACTCTATATTCTCCCTCAAAAATGGCTCTGCATTGTATGCCGGAACAACAATTGTTACTAAATCATTATTCATATATTCACCTCTCAGTTATTGAAATGTATTGATTGTTTCAATAACATAATCCTGCTCTTCCCGAGTCATTCCATTATAAAGTGGTATCGACAAAACAGTTTCCGCGTAACTCTCCGTAACAGGCAAATCCCCTCTATGCATCCCAAGATATTGATATGCTTCTGACAAATGAGGCGGAATGGGATAATGAATCATTGTATCAATTCCCCTTTCAGCCAAATAATCAATCAATTCCTGCCTTTTGTCCAGCCTGATGACAAACTGATGCCAGATATGCGTAGCGTTTTTCCTAATCTGTGGCAATTGAATCTGATCATTCTTCAATTCCTCAAGATAACGGGTACAAATCATTTTCTTATCGTTTTCCAACTCCGCAATATGGGACAAACGCACTCGAAGAAGGCCTGCCTGCAACTCATCAAGCCGTGAATTTGCGCCGACAATCCGGTTATAATACCTTTTCTCACTTCCATAATTTCTAAAAACCCTTATATCATCTGCAATCCTTTCGTTGTCAGTGACAATTGCGCCTGCATCACCAAAAGCACCCAAATTCTTAGATGGATAAAAGGAAAAACAACCGATGTCACCAAAAGTTCCTGTCATTTTTCCATTAAAACAGGCTCCGTGGGATTGGGCACAATCTTCTACCACCTTGAGATTGTATTTGCGGGCAATATCCATAACAGGCTGCATATTGGATGCTTGTCCATATAAATGAACAACCAAAATCGCCCTTGTTTTATCTGAAATCTTCTCTTCAATTTTATCAACGTCAATATTATAATATTCATCTGGCTCTACAAATACTGGTACAGCACCATTGATCGTAATTCCCATAACGCTTGCTATATACGCGTTCCCTTGAACAATCACTTCATCACCCGCACCAATCCCCAGCACCCTGAATGCAATCCAAAGGGAATCCAGGCCGCTTGCCAGTCCTACGCAATACTTGCTGCCAATATATTTTGCAAACTCATTTTCAAAGCTTTTTACCTCGTTTCCCAAAACATACCATCCTGAGTGCAGTACTTCTACCGCCTTTTTTTCAAATTCTTCTTGGTACAAATAAAATCCTCTATCCAGCCTGTTTGTCATTATTTTCATTTTTTCCATACAATTAAAATATTCCTTGCAAATTATAATCTGTTCTTCAACACATATATCCACACATCTCAATTTCAGTTACTTTTTAAAATAGTAATCCTTGATTCTCCTAAGTCCTTTTTTTAACAAAAACAGTAAATATGCAATATTTATTTGGATAGCAACCGCTATATTTTCCTTTGTTGGTGTCTGTACAGCCAAATTATCCGCCTGTTTCAATTTATCACGTAGATTATTGGAAGGATCAACCTTCACCCCAAACACTTCCTTCAGATATCGACAGGCTTCAAGATCCATATCAAAATAGAAATACAACAAATTCCTTTGATATGTTGTTGCCAGCCAGCTATCTCCTTTAAGCAGCCTTCTGCTGCATGACCATATCTCATCAAAGTAGACGATCTTCCCCAGCATCGCCAATGTATAAGATACCCTGACATCCACATTTAGTCTACAGTTCAAAAAGGCCTCCCATTGTTCCTTGCCCAACAGATACCTGATATTTCTGTAAACATAACTTGCTGTATGTCCCACTTCATGCTTAAGATTCATGGCATACCATTTGTTGTAAATGTACCCTTTCCGCATATATATGGCATATTCCGGAGCCGCTTCTCTCCCTTCATCATCAACACTATATACATTATGGGCAGTTCCTGTCACATCATCATGTTCTTCAAGATAATCAACCTGTTTTTGCAATTTATACTGATAAACCCAGTAGTCATCTCCTGCCAAGGCGGCCACATATTTTCCTCGACACGCCCGCATTACGCGTTTATTATTCTCAAGCATGCCAAGATTTTTCTTTCGGTGAAACACCCTGATTATATCAGGATATTCTGATTGATACCGATCCACAATAGCCGCCGTTCCATCCGTAGATGCATCTTCTCCTATTATTAGTTCATAACGAAAATTTACCTTTTGTCTTAGTACGCTTTCGATTGCTTCTGCAATATATTTTTCCTGGTTATATGTAACCATACGCACGCTGACCAGTACATCTTCCATCATTTCGTCCTCCATATTAAAATCTGTCAATTAAAATGTTTTTTCCATTTTTCATAATATGCAGCCCTCTCATCTGCGCTATAAAAATGATTTGTATATGGATTGTCATTATAATAAAAATTCACATATTCCCGCGGCAGGACAACTTCCTCTTGAAACTGTCTGTAAATATATTTATACGATTTTGTTTCTGCTACATTGTCATTCAATATTTTGAATTGTTGATTCCCTATAAAATCCCCTATCACACCTTCAAGTCCATTTAATTTCTCCAGTTTTATCACAAGCAGTTCTATATTGTCATGATTGATTATTGAATACCCCCTCTCTGCATCAAACTTTTCTTTTAAGATGTCTATACCAAGATTATTCTTCAATTCCTCATCAAACCAACCCCACAAGGCGCCATTTACATTCCTCTGCCCAATTGTATCAATATGACAAATCAGTTTTTTCTCAAACTCCTGTTTTTGACCATGTTCCGTAAAATCAAACGGAGAAACTATGGATAAATAATTTAAAAAACTTTGTTGGAAACTCTTCGCCAACAATCCTTTAATAATCCAACCTGCATCAGGTAGTTCGAAATCTATCTTCTGAAAAAAATGTCCTATGTCCTTGGAAATCGGTTCTCTGACAAGCGTTATCATTTTTACTTTCTTCACCGACTTGATGCATTCAATTAATCCCTGTTTCATTGCTGGATTTCTGCTGAATATGGACGGATATTCTATACCGTGCGAATGGATCGCTTTTACACCGCATTTTACCAACGAATAGTGAACAGTATTGGAGCCAACCTTTCCAGGCTGATATACAATAACCGGTGTTTTATCGTCCGGATTCTGTAAAAGTAATTTGTATATATCAATCTTTGCCTGAACCTGGTTTCGTATCAGAACCTGATTATTAATCCATGCATTTTTTAGAATCTGTAATTTATTACTCTCTCCATAACGGTCGAGGTTAAAATATGCAGCATATAAAAAACCTGTAAAAGTATACATCTGTTCACACTGCATCTTATTATTCTGTAATATGGAAACAATGCTTTCGTATCGTTCCGACATTGTTGTAATGACAATTATTATTTCTTTTTCACTTGCAATATTCAATAACTCATCCAGACTCTTAACCGAAATGTCTTCAATAATGCTGCCTTTCAATGCAGAATTCGAATCTCCAAAAGCAATTGGCTTTATTCCAAATTCATTAAATATTCTCAGCGCAATTTTCCCTACATATCCTGCACCATACAAGTATACTGGCTTTTCATATAATTCCGAAAATCTATTTGTCAACTCCATATCCCTTATCATTACCATCTTCCTTTCTACACTGCATTTATCTTATCAAACAACCATCTTGTAATTTCAAAGATTCTTTCTTTTTCCAATCCCTTATATTGCGGAAAAGTATAATTCACATCTTCAAATAAATATTCCCTGCCTGGGCTTAAAAATTTTTTTGCCACCTGCCGGTTTTGCCCATCATACTGCTCCATGAATATTCTCCGTTCATCATCCTCCCAATAAGCATAATCCCTAATCTGGGGCAGCTGCACGGAATATTCTTTCAACAGATGGTTCATACGCATATTGTACATTTTCAAGTTCCTTTTGTATTCCAGGACATCCCTGTCCAAACGCAAATTGGCCTTATTCTCCTCAATGCATTCAAAACATCGTAAATCCTTAATATTTAAAACATTTACATAAAAATCGGTTATCAAATCATACCCTGATACTCCCTTTTCGTATGGTCTGACAATAAAATCGGCATCTCTAAATATTGCCTGCCATTCATTTAATACTGTTAAATATTCCAATTCAACCGGACGATACCCAACAAATTTTTTAAACGTAGGCAATTCCTCATTTTCATCACCATACCATATATTTTTACAGTACTGGTTATACTGTGATTCTATAAACAAATCCTGTCTCCGCAAATAGCATATGATAGTAATATCTTCTGAGATTTCTGAAAGAAGTTCCCTCAAACGCATTCTCATAAATCTATTAACCGCTTTATTTTCCTCATCAGGTATTGAAACCCGCAGCCCCGCCAGAGTGCGGAAAGCATCCGCAAAAAAAGCCTCGCAGGAGATAATGATCTTACCGTATTCCTTTGAATTTTCCTTTATCCTTTTAACCACGCTTTCGGGTTCTTCTGCAACATTAAGAAATCTCGGGTGATTTTCATACTTTTTAAATATTCCATAATCAACTAAAGCCTCTTTCAGCAGACCATAACAGAGATTAGAATGCAAATAATAGTTGTCAAAATAATCGCCATAATAAAAGTCTTTCTGCAAAAGCAACCTTTTATTCTGATGCATATGAAATTGCAATGCAGTGCTTCCGGTCTTAAATGTCCCTATATGCAAAAAAATCTTCTTCATCAATCTTATCCCCAATTTTCAACTAATTGATTTATCGCTTTGAATCCATAGTATCCTGTATGATATCTACAATCCGATCTATAATTTCATATTCTAATTCCGGATATAATGGCAGTACGAGAATATTACTGCTTATATATCTGGCATTTTTCAAGGGAAGTTTCCTATACTTGTTTTTAAAACATGCCGCATCTGCCGTTATTGGATAAAAATATTTACGCGGGTATATATCCTGCGCCCTTAATTTATTACAGACAATATCTCGTATTTCCAAACCGAATGCTTGTGAATCAAATAAGATCGGAAAATATCCGTACGAATATACATTCTGTTTTGTGTCCCGTTCACAAAATCTTATCCATGGTATTTCTTTCATTTTATCCATATAATAAGAAATCCGCTGCTTCCTTAAATTGATATTCTTTTCTACATATTTCAAATTACATAATCCCATTCCTGCACAAAATTCGTTCATCTTTGCGTTCATCCCTACTTCGGCTACAACTTCTTCCGATCGAATGCCGAAATTTTTTAAATTATATAATTTTTCATACAGACTTTTTTCCCTAAAAGCAACTGCTCCGCCTTCAATCGTATTAAATACTTTCGTTGCATGAAAACTAAATGCTGATGCATCTCCAAAATTCCCCACTCCCACACCCTTACATTTCTCGCCAAAGGCATGCGCCGCATCGTAAATTACTTTTAAATTATACTTGTCAGCGATTTTCTGTATATCTTCCACATTACAAATATTTCCATACACATGAACTGGCAGGATAGCAACTGTCTTTTCCGTAATCAATTCCTCAATTTTACTTTCGTCAATTGTATAATCTGATAGTTTAACGTCACAAAACACGGGTTTCAACCGATTACGAATAATTGCGTGTGTTGTTGATATAAAAGTGAATGGAGTAGTGATCACTTCTGCCCCTTCTGGAAATTCCATGGCCTGTATTGCAAGTTCCAATGCCATATGACCATTCACAATCAAAGATAACTGCGGTACTTCCAAATAATCTTTTAATGCTTTCTCCAATTGCTTATGAAAAGTTCCCATATTTGTCAACCAATGCGACTCCCACAGAGGTCGTATCTGTTCCATATACTCCTCGAATTCAGGCATGGAACTTCTTGTTACAAGAATATTTTTCTGCATTTTATGTATTCCCCTACATACATATTTATTAGTCTACTTAATTAAGTTCATAATATATTGTTCGATCCTAATCCCCACTAAATCTTTAGCTCTAGATATTCCCAATCCGCGGCACTGCACCTGTTTGCTTTCTCTAATCAGCCTGTCCGTTACTATCTGGTCTCCTACACACGCTCTCAATTCTGATCTGTCGATATAAAAAGCAAAATCTTCATATTGTCCCACACTCTCCCATATTTTCACAAAAAACATCAGCCCCATAGGATCTGGATAGAACTCTATATTTTTATTCTGTAGAATATTACAGACTAATATATTATCTATAATGACCTTGAAAATATCTATATTCGGCAGATATACCTTAATTTTTGCCTGTTCAAATCTTTTTGCCAATTCATTAACCACATATCCACCACTAAACCCCAACACGCAAATTTCTTTTGGATTTTCTGCTTTCATTCCATCTGCCAAATCTGCACCTTCCATCCAAGGATTGGCGCTGCTAAACAGTTTATATTCACATTTCTTTTCCCTCACATATATACTAATATTTTCAGTCCCAGTATAAGAAAATTTAATACGTGCTGACTTCTTCACATCCTGGATTGATGCAAATATTTTTTTATGATATTTTTCTAATGTCTCCATATTCTGCTTTTTAGCTTTTTTAGCTAACGTTATCCTGCTTTCTTCACTAAGCTGCAACAATTGGGCAGCAATATTCAAATCAATATCGTACTGCAGCAAATCATGAACCCGCATATAATTCTTTTTCGCTATACATATTTTACATTCTTTAAAAAATATGCTACCAATTAATTCCGAAAAAGCAGGCTGCATCAATTCCGTCTCAAACAGCTTCCAATGCCTATCTGCCATTCCCCATCTCTGTATACAAATCTCCCTGCATATTTCAATAATTTGCTGCCTTGCTTTCCTTAATGAATAAACCTCATCCTCTTTCATCGATTGCCTCTATATTACTATTAATGAAATTATTACATATAAATTGTCTCAAAATACTGACATCTTCCCCACCGCTGCCACAAACATAAATATACGAATCATCTTTTTTCTGCAGGTCAAAATTTTCTATTAGATCCCTTAAACCCATATGAAAACGGTATTTTATATCTGGATATAGCAATACGCCTGTTCGTGATGTATTTAATAACACCTGCTTAAATTCTGCTAAATTGTCAATATATATTGTTACTTCTATTTTCCCTTCTGCTGGCTGTACAATTCCATTGGCTTCAAATCCCGTATTACTTCCCCATATATATATTTTTTTGTATTTTCTGACATTAATCATCTCCATCATACGCCTAGACAATCCAATCGGATTATAACCAGAATACAAATCGCACTCGTTTTCCTTTTCCGTTCTATAAACAACCCTTCCCCTTATTCCATAAGAACGGTAGCATTGCTGCTCCCTTTCCATCGGAATCTTCTCTATATCTTCAAGAATTTCGGGATAGCGCATTTTTAAAGCATTTTTATTGATGTTCCAGAAATAAGTCTGTAGTTCAACAATATCTTTATCAAAAATCACATCTGCTACACATCTGATTCGTCTTGACAGATCATAATTCACTATGTCATATATCTCGGTGTAATCGTCTGAAATTCCTGCCTTATGGACTCTCTCAACACATTCTCTGATTATCGGAAAATCAACCTCTGTGTCCTGCCAATATGCTGCATCTGTCATTCCTATTTCATACATATTTTGTATGTACGATATCAGGAGATCCATATCAAGCATTGACTGTTCCTTGAATCCAGAATTAAAATCATTGATATAATTAAGCACATTATTGATCATCTTCCATACTTTAATTACGTCCAATCCCCACACTCCCCAATAAATCATCCTGTAATCAGCTGTTTCTCCATACGCCTAGCAATTACACCTGCATTTTATTCTCCAAACAATTAATAATATAAAATCCCTTGGCGTTCAAACAATTTTCACGGTTATAACACATTGGTGTATCATCCATTTGCATAAAAATAGCGCCTGCTTCTTCAGCGATACACTGCATTGCTGCAGTATCCCATTCCATCGTCGGATTGAAACGGTAATATATCTCCGCATCACCCTTTGCTACCACACAACCTTTTAAGGAACTTCCCATCTTCACATAATTGACAAGGTTGTTTTTCCTTATTAAATCATCCATTTCAGCACAACCATGCGAATTGCTCATAACCACTCGGATATCTTTTTTTCTGTCCGACACCTGTATCCTTTCTGTCTTGCCGCGAATACTTAAATACGCCCCTTCTTTCTCTGATGCCCAATACAGTTCCTCCAAAACCGGCACATATATGACCCCCATGACAGATTTTCCTTTATAAGACAACGCAATATTCACTGTAAACTGTCCGTTTCTCTTTATAAACTCTTTTGTTCCATCCAGAGGATCCACAATAAAACAGTAATCATTTTTCAATCGCTCCCCGTTATCTTTTTCTTCCTCTGACAGAATTGCATAATCAGGAAATTTCTGTTTTAGTTTTTGCATAATAACTAAATTTGCTTCCCTGTCAGCCAACGTAAGCGGAGAGCAATCGTCCTTATAAACTGTGCCAAATTCTCCCAAATTATATATCTCAATAATTTTTTTGCCCGCCTCTGTCGCGGCTTCCTTTGCGACCGATAACTCTTTTTCCCAACGCATTTGTTTCTCCTCTCCTTTTGCTGTTCAGATCACATACTATTCAATAACCATCACTACATTTACCCCAAAATACAAAATTATTTAAAATATCAAATTCAATAATTTAATGAAACTATAGGCAGCATTTCATAAAATATTAATGGTACAGTACACTAGTACAGCATTGCGCAAATAACGGTGAATACAGCACCTGATATTTGCGCCAGTACAAAGGACTGACACAGTCCTTATGTTGTCGTCAGTCAACAATGCCACCGCATTGCCTCCTTCCTCCGCCTTGTCCTGACACAAATATCAGGCACTGTTTTTCACCGTTATTTAGGCAATGCTGTACTAGGTATCATCATGTTCTGACAATCTTACTTTCCGCAACTGAATCTCAATTATATGTTTTCTTTGTAAATAATATTCAAATCTTTCCCTTGAATTTTCAAACTCTAACATATTTTCAAAACAAAATTTTTTATAGAATATATCCTGTAATTCTCTATTAGAAAACATAGATATTTTAACATATGAATATCCATATTTTTTTGATATGGCGAGCTGATTAACATAATTCGGAATCTGTCAAATTCAGAAAAATATTTTTCATATGTATTATAAACTGGCTCTAAATCAAAACCGCTTATTTCACGTTCACGATTGTTAACAGATTGGGGTTTTCCTTTGCAAGTTGTTTCCAAAAGCGTATCCGACCAATTAATTCCCCACGTATCACAAATTTTTAATAAAGTCTCCCTAGGATTACATTTCAAATCTTCGAACCTAACAATTAATCTATCACATTTTACAAAATTTCTTTTATTAATCGAAGGATGTCTTAACATATTGTAACAGGTTGTTTTTCTCAATCCCCCCTTATCCAACCTCCTCCTTTTAAATTCAGATCCTTTTACCATACATATATTCCGAATCACATTAATAATATTGCATGTTATATCCCCTCCAAGCCACTTTACACAATTTTCTAACTCTTCACATTCCATAAAATGTGGCCCCAATAAATAACCATATCTTTAATATCAGTTTCTGTTATATCTTTTCCATACATATACATATATGCAATATAAAACATGATAAACAATTCCTGAGATGTGTATTTATTTCCACATACTAATAAACTACTAAATTTCTCGCTAAACGCCGCTGGATTATCCAACGCATTTTTATCCATAATTGTCCAAAATAAGGTCAAAATATCCTCTGCTTTTTCCATCGATAAATAAACACACAGCCAAAAGATATCTTCATTCAATTTGTCATAATGAATCATCATAACCGAAGGGTGATTATCTATTAGTCCTCCAA